>NZ_JBTVYK010000010.1:0-114370 GCF_054788135.1 Streptomyces sp. O3 | reverse complement strand
GTGCGGCGTGTTTCCCGCCTTGTGGGATGTATCCCCCATCGTTTTTGCGCGCGGGGGCGGGGGGGGGGGGTGGGGGGGGGGGGGGGGGCCGGGGGGGGGGGGGGGGGGCCGGACCGACGGTCCGGCCCCGCGTCGGCGTCAGGCTCAGGCCTCGTCGTTGTTGACCCAGCTCATGAGCTTGCGCAGCTCCTTGCCGGTGGTCTCCAGGAGGTGGTTCTCGTCCTGCTTCTTGTACTCGTTGTACTTGGGCAGGCCGTTGTGGTACTCGGCCATCCAGTTCTTGGCGAAGGTGCCGTCCTGGATCTCGGCGAGGACCTTCTTCATCTCGGCCTTGGTGGCGTCGGTGATGATCCGCGGGCCGGTGACGTAGTCGCCCCACTCGGCGGTCTCGGAGACCGACCAGCGCATCTTCTCCAGGCCGCCCTCGTACATGAGGTCCACGATGAGCTTCAGCTCGTGCAGGCACTCGAAGTACGCGATCTCCGGCTGGTATCCGGCCTCGGTGAGGGTCTCGAAGCCCGCCTTGACCAGCGCGGCCGTACCGCCGCAGAGGACGGCCTGCTCGCCGAACAGGTCGGTCTCGGTCTCCTCGGTGAAGGTGGTCTTGATGACGCCGGCGCGGGTGCCGCCGATCGCCTTGGCGTACGACAGGGCCAGCGCGAAGCCGTTGCCCGTGGCGTCCTGCTCGACGGCCGCGATGCACGGAACGCCGCGGCCTTCCTCGTACTGGCGGCGGACCAGGTGGCCGGGGCCCTTGGGGGCGACCATGGCGACGTCGACGCCGGCCGGGGGCTTGATGAAGCCGAAGCGGATGTTCAGGCCGTGGCCGAAGAAGAGGGCGTCGCCGTCCTTCAGGTTCGGGGCGATGGTCTCCTCGTACACCTGGGCCTGGATCGGGTCCGGGACCAGGACCATGATGACGTCGGCCTCGGCGGACGCCTCGGCGGGGGTGACCACGCGCAGGCCCTGCTCCTCGGCCTTGGCCCGCGACTTGGAGCCCTCGTGCAGACCGACGCGGACGTCGACGCCCGAGTCACGCAGGGACAGCGCGTGGGCGTGGCCCTGGCTGCCGTAACCGATGACCGCGACCTTGCGGCCCTGGATGATGGACAGGTCTGCGTCGTCGTCGTAGAACAGCTCGGCCACTTGAGGTCTCTCCTTGGTGATGGCGGCATCGGATGCCGGGTTGCCCACACAGTACGTGGGGGCGGGGGGTGCGGTGACGGTCAGTCTCGGGATGTGGGCCGCGGGTGCGGACACGCACCCGCGGCTCGGGGTCAGGCCGAGCGGTCCAGGGCGCGCAGGCTGCGGTCCGTGATGGAGCGCGCGCCGCGGCCGATGGCGATCGTGCCGGACTGGACGAGTTCCTTGATGCCGAAGGGTTCCAGCATCTTGAGCATGGCCTCCAGCTTGTCGCTCGATCCGGTGGCCTCGATCGTGACCGCCTCGGGCGAGACGTCCACGGTCTTGGCGCGGAAGAGCTGGACGATCTCGATGATCTGGGAGCGGGTCTCGTTGTCGGCGCGGACCTTCACCAGAACGAGTTCACGCGCGACGGCCGCGCTCTCTTCGAGTTCGACGATCTTCAGGACGTTGACGAGTTTGTTGAGCTGCTTGGTGACCTGCTCCAGCGGCAGGTCCTCGACCTGCACCACGATGGTGATGCGGGAGATGTCGGGGTGCTCGGTGACGCCGACGGCGAGCGAGTCGATGTTGAAGCCGCGGCGCGAGAACAGGGCGGCGATCCGGGCCAGGATGCCTGGTGTGTTCTCGACCAGGACGGAGAGTGTGTGCTTGGACATGGGCGGGAAGCTCTCTCTCGGCTCTCTCAGTCGTCTTCGTTGTCGCCGAAGTCGGGGCGGACGCCGCGGGCGGCCATGACCTCGTCGTTGGAGGTGCCTGCGGCGACCATCGGCCACACCTGGGCGTCCTCGTGGACGATGAAGTCGACCACGACGGGCCGGTCGTTGATCTCGTTGGCCTTGGCGATCACCGCGTCCAGTTCGGCGGGGTCCTCGCAGCGCATCGCGACGCAGCCCATGGCCTCGGACAGCTTCACGAAGTCGGGGACGCGGGTGCCCTTGCGGGCGGCCTCGCTGGCGCCGACCTGGCAGCCGGGGTCACCGTGGCCGGTGTCCTCGGCGTGCAGCACGGTGTTGGAGTAGCGCCCGTCGTAGAACAGGTTCTGCCACTGGCGGACCATGCCGAGCGCGCCGTTGTTGATGATCGCGACCTTGATCGGGATGTTGTTGAGCGCGCAGGTGACCAGTTCCTGGTTGGTCATCTGGAAGCAGCCGTCGCCGTCGATCGCCCAGACCGGGGCGTCGGGCTTGCCCGCCTTGGCGCCCATCGCGGCCGGGACGGCGTAGCCCATCGTTCCGGCCCCTCCGGAGTTGAGCCAGGTCGCGGGCTTCTCGTAGTCGATGAAGTGGGCGGCCCACATCTGGTGCTGGCCGACGCCCGCGGCGAAGATCGTGCCTTCGGGGGCGAGCTCGCCGATGCGCTCGATGACCTGCTGCGGGGCCAGGCTGCCGTCGTCGGGCAGGTCGTAGCTGACCGGGTAGGTCTCGCGCCAGCGGTTGAGGACCTTCCACCAGGCCGCGTATCCGTCGGCCGCGGCCTCGCCGACGGCGCCTTCGCCGTGCTCGGCCTGGATGGCCTGCACCAGGTCGGCGATGACCTCGCGGGCGTCGCCGACGATCGGGACGTCGACCGCGCGGTTCTTGCCGATCTCGGCCGGGTCGATGTCGGCGTGGATGACCTTGGCGTGCGGGGCGAAGCTGTCCAGCTTGCCGGTGACGCGGTCGTCGAAGCGGGTGCCGAGCGCGATCAGCAGGTCCGCCTTCTGCAGCGCGGTGACGGCGGTGACGGCGCCGTGCATGCCGGGCATTCCGACGTGCAGCTCGTGGCTGTCGGGGAACGCGCCGAGCGCCATCAGGGTGGTGGTGACGGGTGCGCGGGTGAGTTCGGCGAGCACCTTCAGCTCGGCGGTCGCACCGGCCTTGAGCACACCGCCGCCGACGTACAGGACGGGGCGCTTGGCCTGGCCGATCAGCTTGGCGGCCTCGCGGATCTGCTTGGCGTGCGGCTTGGTGACCGGGCGGTAGCCGGGCAGGTCCTGGGCGGGCGGCCAGCTGAAGGTGGTGGGGGCCTGCAGGGCGTCCTTGGCGATGTCGACCAGGACCGGGCCTGGACGTCCGGTCGAGGCGATGTGGAAGGCCTCGGCGATGGTGCGCGGGATGTCCTCGGCCTTGGTGACCAGGAAGTTGTGCTTGGTGATCGGCATGGTGATGCCGCAGATGTCCGCCTCCTGGAAGGCGTCCGTGCCGATCGCCCTGGACGCGACCTGGCCGGTGATCGCGACCAGCGGCACGGAGTCCATGTGCGCGTCGGCGATCGGGGTGACCAGGTTGGTCGCGCCGGGACCGCTGGTCGCCATGCAGACGCCGACCTTGCCGGTGGCCTGGGCGTAGCCGGTGGCGGCGTGGCCCGCGCCCTGTTCGTGGCGGACCAGGACGTGCCGGACCTTGCTGGAGTCCATCAGCGGGTCGTACGCGGGCATGATGGCGCCGCCGGGGATGCCGAATACCGTCTCGGCGCCGACTTCCTCGAGAGAACGAATGAGGGACTGCGCGCCCGTGAGGTGCTCGACGGGGGCGGACTGCTGTCCTGAGGAACGGGGCCGCGGCTGCGGGTGGTGGGCCCCGGTGGCCTGCTCGGTCATCGGTTTCTCTTCTCGAAGCTAAGGGTGATTTGCGAGGGTATGTGCAGTGCCAGTGCAACAAAAAACCCCCCGTGCCCGGAGGCAAGCGAGGGGAGCGCGTCGGTGCGTTCGCCGAGTGTTCACCACTCGGCTTCAGCCGACGCGCTTTCCAAGTACGAGAATTCGGGTGCGCATGGCACTGACCCTCTCTCCGCGGTTGTGGGACTGTCAAGTGGGTGGGACAGCCGTCTCATTATGTGAGCGATTCCGTGTGCCGTCGATGACCTTGAGCGAGCCGCTGACGGGGCTGTTGAGAACGCCGCTGACCTGGCCGTTCGTGCCGTTGACCGGGGTGGTGACGGGGGTGCCGCCGGTGGGTCCGCCCACGCGTACCGGTTCGGCCGGGCCGTGCGGCAGGGGGTAGTGGCCGCCGGTCAGCGCGCGGCGCAGCCGGTGCTCGTCGAGCGGCCCGGAGAAGGCCAGGCCCTGGCCCTGCGAGCAGCCCATGGCGCGCAGGGCCAGGGCCTGCTCGGGCAGGTCGACGCCGTCCGCGACGGAGCGCAGCCCCAGGTCGGCGGCGATCCGCAGCAGCCCGCTGGTGATCTTGTGCAGCCGGGGCGACTCGACCACGCCCTCGACCAGGGAGCGGTCCAGTTTGAGTACGTCGACGGGCAGGCGGCGCAGCGCGGTGATCGCCGCGTGGCCGCCGCCGAAGCCGTCCAGGGCGATCCGCACGCCCAGGCGGCGCAGGGCGGTCAGGCGGCGCTCCAGGTCGTCCAGGGACACGCGGGGGTCACTGTCGGACAGTTCGATCACCAGGGCGCCGGACGGCAGCCCGTGCCGGGTGAGCAGCGCCTCGATGGATCCGGGCATGGAGCGGTCCAGGAGGCGATGTGCGCTCATCCGGACCGCGACCGGGACGGCGAGGCCGCCGCGGGCGCGTTCGGCGGCCTGCTGGACGGCCTCGTCGAGCGTCCAGCGGCCGAGCTCCGGGGAGCGCTCGGCGGGCTCGGATTCCGCGACGCGCAGGAACTCGGCGGGCGTGAACAGCACGCCCTGGGCCGAGCGCCAGCGGGCCTGGGCGCAGACCGCGGTGATCCGGCCGGTGTCCAGACAGACCACGGGCTGGTGCAGCAGGGCGAACTCGCCGTCGTGCAGCGCGGAGCGCAGCCGGGTCGCCAGTTCGGACTTGCGCACCACTTCGGCCTGCATCTGGGGGGCGTAGAGCACGACACGGCCCTTGCCCGCGGCCTTGGCGCGGTACATCGCGAGGTCGGCGTTACGCAGCAGTTCGCCCGCGGTGACGCCGGGTTCGGCGAAGGCGACGCCGATGGAGGCGGCCACCCGTACGTCGCTGCCGTCGATGACGTACGGCTCGGAGAGCGCGAGCCGCAGCCGGTCGGCGAGCTCGTGGATGTGGAACTCGCGCGCGGTGCGGTCGCGGGTGCCGTCGCCGAGGATGAGCGCGGCGAACTCGTCCCCGCCGAGCCGGGCCGCGGTGTCCCCGGAGCGTACGGATTCGGCCAGTCTGCGCGCGGCCTGCACCAGGAGTTCGTCGCCCGCCTGGTGGCCGATGGTGTCGTTGACGGCCTTGAAGCCGTCCAGGTCGATGAACAGCACGGCGGTGCCCCGGTCGCTGTTGCGGCGGCCGCCGAGCGCCTGGGCGACGCGCTTGGTGAACAGCGCGCGGTTGGGCAGGTCGGTGAGCGGGTCGTGTTCGGCGTTGTGCTGCAACTGGGCTTGCAGCCGGACGCGTTCGGTGACGTCCCGACTGTTGAAGATCAGGCCGCCCTGGTGGCGGTTGACGGTCGACTCGACGTTGAGCCAGTCGCCCGAGCCGGACTTGAAGCGGCATTCGATGCGGGTCGTGGGCTCGTCCAGCGGGCAGGCGGCGAGGAATCTGCGGATCTCGTGGACCACCCGGCCGAGGTCCTCCGGGTGGATGAGCAGGGCCAGTTCGGTGCCGACCAGCGCGTCCGCGTCCCGCCCCCAGACTCCGGCGGCGGCCGGGCTGACGTAGCGCAGGATGCCGCTCGGCGCGGCGATCATGATGACGTCGCTGGAGCCCTGGACCAGGGAGCGGAAGTGGTTCTCCTGCTGGGCCAGTTCCTGGGTGAGCGAGATGTTGTCCAGCAGCATGATGGCCTGGCGGACGACCAGCGCGAGCACCACCGTGCAGGCCGTGACGAGGACGACCCGGTCCACCTGGCGGCCGTTGAGCAGGTTGTTCAGGATGCCCAAGGTGCAGACCGCGGCGGCCAGATACGGCGTGAGCGCGGCCAGGGACCCGCCGATCGGGCGGGTGGCCTGGGCGCCGCGCCGTACCGCGCCGGGCCGCTGCTCGTCGCTCCATTCGGCGTCGCCCGGCACATACGCGGTGTCGCGCGCGTACGCGTACCCGGCGCTGCCCGGCCGTGGGGTGACCCAGGGGGCGTACGCCAGGAGCAGGGAGCCCGCGAACCAGCCCGCGTCCAGGATCTCGCCCGAGCGGTAGGTGTCCCGCAGCAGCGGCGAGGTGAACAGGGTGTCGCACAGGACGGTCAGCGCGAGTGCGGCGATCACGGTGTTGATCGCCGAGCGGTTCGCGGACGTACGCCGGAAGTGCAGCACCAGCACCATGCTGACCAGCACGATGTCCAGCAGCGGATAGGCCAGTGAGAGCGCGGCGTGCGTCACGCTGCGGTCGTCGAACTCGGCGGCGTGCGCGAGCGCCAGGCTCCAGGACAGAGTCAGCAGCGAGCCGCCGATCAGCCAGGAGTCCAGCGCCAGGCAGACCCACCCGGCGCGGGTGACCGGCCGCTTGGCCAGCACCAGCAGGCCGACGATG
The DNA here is from genome assembly GCF_054788135.1 of Streptomyces sp. O3. Classification (NCBI taxonomy): domain Bacteria; kingdom Bacillati; phylum Actinomycetota; class Actinomycetes; order Kitasatosporales; family Streptomycetaceae; genus Streptomyces; species Streptomyces sp. O3. The sequence continues at coordinate 107,840 of NZ_JBTVYK010000010.1, read as the reverse complement.
GCGGGCGGCGCGAAGCACAGGAAGAAGAGGTCGGCCAGGCTGGGCGACGGCACCTGGGTGCGCAGCACGACCTCGTACCAGCCCCAGACGCCGTTCCCGATGGCCGCCATCCCCGAGGAGAGCGCGAACAGCAGCCAGGCGGGTCGAAAGCGGCTCCGCCGGGTGCGGGCGTAGAGGAAGCAGGAGACGGCGGCCGTGGCGGCGGCGAAGCTCAGCCCGAAGTCCCCCATGACGAGGGCGAGTCGGTCGGAGCCCCAGCCGAGGGCGGAGCCCGTGGCATAGCCCGCGCACACCACCGCGAGCGCCAGTTGGGGCACCATGCCCGCCGTCCGGCCGCTCCCCGGATCGGCGCCGACGGTCGGCCACGCACCGGGCGTACTCACCGGGCCGCCTTCTCGCACCGGTGCCGGCTCGTCAGGGCGCGCGAGGGTCGTCGACGGCGTCCCCGCCGTGTCGGATGGTTCGTCCATAGGCCGTGCATCGCCCGTCGCCCCCCTCGCTTTCCGATATCGCCCCGGCGCCGAACTCCGCGCGGCGCTGCCCCAATCGGGACGATACACCAGTCTCGTCACTCAGGGACATAGTCCCTATACAGTCAGTGACGGATGCTAGAGGCGGGAACTGGGGGCGAGGGCACGCGCGTCCGGCCGCTATCCGACGGTGAGGACGACGTTCTCGAGCGGCTCCCCGGCGACGTACCGCGCCACCTGCCGCGCGAGCAGCCGCTTGGCGCGCGGCAGGAAGGCGGAGGAGCTGCCGCCCACATGCGGGCTGATGAGAAGGTTCGGAGCATGCCACAGGGGGTGTCCCGCGGGCAGCGGTTCCGGGTCGGTGACGTCGACCGCGGCCCTGATGCGCCCGGTCTCCAGCTCGGCGATGAGGGCCTTGGTGTCCACGACGGGGCCGCGGGCGACGTTCACCAGCAGCGCGCCGTCCTTCATCCGGACCAGGAAGGCCGCGTTCGCCAGGCCTCTGGTGGCGTCGGTGAGCGGCGTGGAGAGGATCACGACGTCGGCTTCGGGCAGCAGCGCGGGCAGTTCGGAGAGCGGGTGTACGGGGCCGCGCTCCGTGGCGCGTGCGGAGCGCGCGACGCGCGCCACCCGCGCGCATTCAAAGGGAGCGAGCCGGTCTTCGACGGCGGCGCCGATGGACCCATAGCCGACGATCAGTACGGACTTGTCGGCGAGCGCCGGGTAGAAGCCCGAGCGCCACTCCTCGCGCTGCTGCCCGCGGACGAATCCGGGGATGTCGCGCAGTGAGGCGAGGATCAGGGCGAGCGTGAGCTCGGCGGTGGACGCCTCGTGCACCCCCTTGGCGTTGCACAGCCGTACGCCGGGGCGCAGCAGTCCGAGTCCGGGCTGTATGTGGTCGATGCCCGCGGTGAGGGTCTGGACGACGTCGAGCGAGGTCATCGCCGCCAGCGGGCGGATGGAGACCTCGGCGGACTTCATATAGGGAACGGCGTAGAAGCCGCAGTCGGCCGGGTCCGCGGGAAAGTCCTGGTCGCCGTCCCAGTGTCGGTAGGCGGGCCCCTGGGGGAGTCCGGGCACGTCGTCGGCGGGCAGCGGGAGCCAGATCTCGTGGGTCATGTGCGAGAGGTTAGTTTGGGGGGCCTGGCCCCGTCGTCGGGCGAGAGCACGACGACAGGGCCTGAGTCTGGCGGGTGGCGGGTGGCGGGTGGCGGGTGACGGGAGGGCGCGGGCAGGTGGAGGGCAGGACGATCGGCGCGGGGGCGCTCGATGTGGGCGCGATCGGGCTCGGGTGCATGCCGATGAGCTGGGGGTACACCGGATCGCGGCAGCGCGGGGACGAGTCGCTGCGCACCGTGCACGCCGCGCTCGACGCGGGCGTGAACCTGCTCGACACCGCGGACATGTACGGGCCGTTCACCAACGAGCTGCTGATCGGCCGGGTGCTCCGGCAGCGGCGCGCGGACGCCTTCGTGTCGACCAAGGTCGGGTTGCTCGTGGGTGAGCAGCACCTCGTGGCCAACGGCCGCCCCGGATATGTGAAGCGGGCCTGTGACGCCTCGCTCCGGCGGCTGCAGACGGAGGTGATCGACCTGTACCAGCTGCACCGGGCCGACCCCGAGGTGCCCGTCGAGGAGACCTGGGGCGCGATGGCGGAGCTGGTGACGGCGGGCAAGGTGCGCGCGCTCGGGCTGTGCGCGGTGGGGGCGCGCGCGGGCCGCGGAGCGGGGGCGGCACTGCATGACGGAACGATCCGGCAGCTGGAGCGGGTGCAGCAGGTCTTCCCGGTGAGCGCGGTCGAGGCGGAGCTTTCGGTGTGGTCGCCTCAGGCGCTGGACGCGCTGCTGCCGTGGTGTCAGGCGCGCGGTGTCGGCCTGCTGGCGGCCATGCCGCTGGGCAACGGGTTTCTGACCGGGACGCTGACTCCGGGGCAGGGCTTCGAGCCCGATGACCTACGGGCCAGGCATCCGCGGTTCACCTCCGAGATGATGGCGGCGAACCAGCCGTTGGCGGCGGGGCTGCGGCGGATCGCCGAGCGGCACGGTCCCGAGGTGACTCCGGCGCAGGTGGCGCTCGCCTGGGTGCTGACGCGGGGGCGGCAGGTGGTGCCGGTGCCGGGGGCCAAGCGGGAACGGTGGGCCGTGGAGAACGCGCGTGCCGCGTCGCTGGAGCTGACGGCCGAGGATCTGACGGAGATCGCGGAACTCCCCCCGGCGCAGGGGTCGTGGGACTGACGTCGCGGGACTGACCGGGCCGTTCCCCGGCCGGGGAACCTTCGCGGCGGCCACGACGTAGAAAGAGAGAGAACGCAGGACGCGATGGGGTAGAAGAGGGTCACTGGGAGAACAGCCACCGCCGAAGGGATCGCCATCGTGCGACGCACCGCTGTGACAGCCGTGGGAGCCGCCGTCGCGCTGCTGCTCGCGGTGGGCTGCTCGTCGGGCTCGGGCGGCGACGGGGGGCCGGTCCTCCCAGACAGGGACGGGAGCGCGACGCCGACCGGCCCGTCGGCCACGGACGGCTCGACCGCGCAGGCGCCGCCCGCCAAGGGGTCGGCGAAGGTCGTGGACACCGTCGCCGAGGACCTGGAATCGCCCTGGGGACTCGCCCCGCTGCCCGGCGGCGACCTGCTCGTGTCCTCGCGGGACGAGGGGACCGTCACCCGGATCGACGCGGACAGCGGCGAGAAGACCCTGCTCGGCTCGGTGTCCGGCGTCGCCCCCGGCGGCGAGGGCGGTCTGATGGGCCTGGCGCTCTCGCCGTCGTACGCCTCCGACCGCATGGTGTACGCGTACTTCACGACCGCGTCGGACAACCGCATCGCCCGCATGCGGTACGACGAGAAGAAACCCGTCGGCAGACAGCTGGGCGAGCCCTCCACGGTCCTGCGGGGCATCCCCAAGGGCGTCGTGCACAACGGCGGGCGGATCGCCTTCGGCCCGGACAAGATGCTGTACGCCGGGACGGGTGAGACCGGCGACCCGGACCTGGCGCAGGACAAGGAATCGCTGGGCGGCAAGATCCTGCGGATGACCCCGGACGGTCAGCCCGCCGAGGGGAACCCGAACGCCGAGTCGGTGGTGTATTCGTACGGCCACCGCAATGTGCAGGGCCTGGCCTGGGACGGGGACGGGCGGCTGTGGGCGGCCGAGTTCGGCCAGAACACCTGGGACGAGCTGAACCTGATCGAGGCGGGCGGGAACTACGGCTGGCCCGAGGTCGAGGGCGGGGCCGCGGACGGCGGCGGGAGCGGCGGGGCGGAGTTCACCGATCCCGTGGTGCAGTGGCCGACGTCGGAGGCCTCGCCGAGCGGGATCGCCTGGGCCGAGGGTTCGGTCTGGATGGCGGGGCTGCGCGGGGCGCGACTCTGGCGCATCCCGCTGAACGGCGCCGACCCGGTGGCGAAGCCGGAGGCTTTCCTGGAGGGCGAGTACGGCAGGCTGCGCACGGTGGTGTCGGCGGGCGGCGGCGCGCTCTGGCTGGTCACCAACGAGACGGACTCACGGGGCACGCCGGAGGCGGGCGACGACCGGATTCTGCGACTGGAGGTCGAGTAGCGCGATGTTCAACCTGATGGAGGAGATCTTCGCTCCGGGACGCAGGCACACCGAAGAGGAGCGCAAGCGCCTCGAACTGACCCGCGTCGACCTGAACGACGGCGATCCGGGCAAGGGCCCGATAGACCTCACGTCGGGCAAGGTCGTGATACGGCTGCCCGCTCAGGAGTGAGAGGGATGTGAGGTCTCGGGTTCATCGCCCCGCGGCGAGGCCGTCTCCGAGGCCCGACGGGAACAGCCGCAGGCGGTGGGCCAGGGCGGCGGCCTCGCCTCGGCCGGACACGCCCAGTTTGGCGAGGATGTTGGAGACATGGACGCTCGCCGTCTTCGGGGAGATGAACAGCTCCTCGGCTATCCGGCGGTTGCTGTGGCCGACCGCGACCAGCCTCAGCACATCCCGCTCCCGGCTGGTGAGGCCGAGGGAGCGGACCGGGTCGTCGGGAGCCCGGACGGGCACGGGCGGCGACGGCTCGGCCCCGGCCAGGGTGAGCCGGGCGCGCTGGACGAGTTGGCCGATGTCCGCGGCGAGCGGGCGGGCGCCGAGCGCGTCGGCCGTCTCGCGGGCCTGGCCGAGCAGCTGGGCGGCGCGGTGGCGCGCGGCGTCGGCGGGCGCGGCCGCGAGCAGCGCCTCGGCGAGGCGGTACCGCACCTGGGCCAGGTCGTAGGGGCGCTCCAGGGGCTGGAAGGCCGCCAGCACCTCGTCCCAGTCGGCGACCGTGTCGCGGCCTTCCGCGCGCAGGAGTTCGGCGCGGACCCAGCGCTCGTATCCGTGCCAGAGGGGCACCGGGGTCGCCAGGCGTTTGGCGGCGGCCCGGATGCGTTCGACGGCCTCGGCCCGGCCTGGTTCGGCCGCGGGCAGTCCGCGGGCGGCGGCCTCCGTCTGGGCGGCGACGAGCAGCAGGGGCCATACGTAGCGTCGCGCGCCGGAGGGCAGCCCGTCCTGGACGGCCTTGGCCAGGCCGTCCCGGACGTCTAGGACACGCCCCTGAGCCGCGGCGACGGCGAGGGTGACGCGGGCCAGCGGGATCGAGTCCTGCGGCACGGGGTCATGGTGGTTGAAACTCTCCTGGCACGCCGCGAGTTCCGCCGTCGCCGTGTCCCTGTCTCCGCGGGCCAGCGCGATATGGGCGAGCACCCGCGATCCGACGGCCCGCACATGGCGGCTGATGGTCTTGCGGCGGGCCCGGACGGCGGCGGCCGCCGCCTCGTCGAAGCGGCCGAGTGAGTACAGCGACTCGGCCATGTTCGCCCAGAGCCAGCTCTTGGCGTCCAGCATCCGGTACCGCTTGCAGAGCTCGACGCCCGCCGTGGCCACGGCGACCGCATCACCGGAGCGTCCCACGCTCTCCAGCTCGGAGGCGAGGTTGATGTGGCTGCGGCCGATCTGGGAGGTGATCTTCTGCTCGACCACGCGCTCCTTGACCTCGTGCATCTCGGCGAGCCCGGCCTCGATGTCGCCCGCGTCGACCAGGATGCTGCCGTAGGTGAGCCTGGCGTGCAGTTCGATGCGCTCGGCCCCCAGCATCCGGGCGTACTCGACGGCGCGCTCGGCCGCCTGCAGGCTCTCCGCTCCCGGCTCGTGCAGCATGCCCCAGGCGGCGACGGCGGACAGCACCTCGGCGTGCACCTCGGACGGCGGGAGCCCGCGTACCAGCTCCTGCGCGGCGGCGATCTCCTCCCAGCCGTCGCTGCGGCCCATCGCCGAGCACAGCCAGGAGCGCTGCGTCCAGAACCACGCGGCCCGCAGCGGGTCGTCGCCCTCGTCCAGCAGCCGCAGGGCCTGCTTGGCGATCTTCAGGGCCCGCTCGCGCTCGCCACAGCGCCGCCCCGCGACCGTCGCCTCCGCCATCAGGTCCACATAGGCCAGCGGCGGGGCCTGCCCGTCGCAGCCGCAGGGCGGATACGCCTCGGCGTAGTCCGCGGGGCGCAGCTCGTCCCGTACGTCCTTCGGCGCCTCGTCCCACAGCTCCATCGCGCGTTCCAGCATCCGCAGTTGCTCGGAGTGCGCGTGGCGGCGCCTGGCCTCGACGGAGGCGCGCAGTACGGCGGGCAGCGCCTGGGCCGCGTCGTGCGCGTGGTACCAGTAGCTGGCCAGACGGGGGGCGCGCTCGTCGGCGCGGGCCAGCGAGGGGTCGGCCTGAAGTGCCTCGGCGTAGCGGCGGTTCAGCCGGGAGCGCTCGCCCGGCAGCAGGTCGTCGCTGACGGCCTCGCGCACCAGGGAGTGCCGGAAGCGGTACCCGTCGCCGTCGTCGCTGACCAGCAGGATGTTGGCGCCGACCGCCGCGCGCAGGGCCTCGATCAGCTCGTCCTCGCCGAGGCCCGCGACGGCGGCCAGCAGCGCGTACTCGACCGTGGAGCCGCCTTCGGCGACGAGGCGGGCGACGCGCTGGGCGTGCTCGGGCAGCGCCTCGACGCGGACCAGCAGGAGGTCGCGCAGGGTGTCGGGCAGGCCGGCGTCGCAGCCGTCGCGCTGGGCGGCGGCCAGTTCCTCCACGAAGAAGGCGTTGCCGTCGGAGCGCTCGAAGACCTGGTCCACCAAGGCCTGTTCGGGCTCGGCCGCGAGGATCCCGGCCAGTTGGCGGCGGACCTCCGGCACGGTGAAGCGGGACAGCTCGACGCGCTGGACGGTACGCAGCCGGTCCAGCTCGGCGAGCAGGGGCCGCAGCGGATGGCGGCGGTGGATGTCGTCCGCGCGATAGGTGGCGATCACGACGAGACGGCCGCGGCGCAGCGTCCTGATGAGGTAGGCGAGCAGATGGCGGGTGGAGGCGTCGGCCCAGTGCAGGTCCTCGATGACCAGGACGACGGTGCGCCGCGCGGCGATCCGCTCCAGGAGGCGGGCAGTGAGCTCGAAGAGGCGGGCGGTGCCTTCCTCGTCGCTCGGGCCCGACCGTCCGTACAGTCCCCGGCTCACCTCGCCGATCTCGGGCAGCAGCCGGGCGAGCTCCTCCTCCTGGCCGTCGGCTGCGGCGGCCAGTTCGTCGGGCAGCTGTCTGAGCAGGGAGCGCAGGGCGGTGGAGAACGGGGCGAACGGCAGCCCCTCGGCCCCTATCTCCACGCAGCCGCCCAGCGCGACGACGGCGTCCTCGCGGCAGGCGCGCGCGGAGAACTCCTCGATCAGGCGGGTCTTGCCGACTCCGGCCTCACCGCCGACGAGCAACGCCTGCGGCTCGCCCGCGGTACCGCGGGCGAGCGCGTCGTTCAAGGCGGTCAGCTCGCTGGCGCGGCCGACGAACACGGGGCTGAGGGACCTGATCTGCACACCGCCGAGCATCGCACAGGGGTCTGACAGCGCGGCACTCGATTTCGCCGTGCGCGTGGCCGGTCCGGGTGCGGCGGGCCGCGCCCGGACCGCCTGGGGCGGGTTCACGCGGCGCGTACGAAGCGGTTCCGCCAGGACCGGCCGCTCACCCGCCCCTCCGGGTCGTGGTCGGCTGAACCGCGCTGGGCGCGGCGGGCCTTGCGGACCTGGTTGGCCAGCCGCTGCGCCTCGGCCTCGCGGACCAGCTCGGCGTGGCGGATCTCGTGCTGCTGGTAGTCGAACATGTCCGGCTCCCTGGTGGGTTGTCGTATCGCTGTCTGCGATGACTCCACCTTCGTCTCCCAGGGGGTGCCGCCACATCGGGAGATCGCCGCATCTCTGCCGGGACTCAGGCCTTAGGCCGTCCTAGGAGCGGCCCTAGGACGGCCTAAGGCCCCGCGACCCGCCGCCCCAGGGCACGTACGGCTCAGCGGGGCGCGCCCGCCTCGACCGGCTCCGCCTCGGCGGCCCGCTGGCCGGGAAACACCGGGGTACGGCACTCCGGCGGCTCGATGCTGATCTTGGGCAACCAGCGGTCAAGCCACCGGGGCAGCCACCAGTTGGCGCCGCCGAGCATGTGCATCAGGGCGGGCACCAGGAGCGTACGCAGCACGAACGCGTCCAGCGCGACCGCGGCCGCCAGCGCGATGCCGAACATGGCGATCACCCGGTCGCCGCTGAGCACGAAGGCCAGGAAGACCGAGATCATGATCACGGCCGCGGAGTTGATCACCCGGCTGGTCTCGGCGAGTCCGACCCGCACGGCCCGCCGGTTGTCACCGGTCTCCAGCCACTCCTCGTACATCCGGCTGACCAGGAAGACCTGGTAGTCCATCGAGAGCCCGAAGAGCACCGACACCATGATGACCGGCAGGAACGGCTCGATCGGCCCGGCCCGCCCGAGACCGAGCAGCTCGCTCCCCCAGCCCCACTGGAAGATCGCGACCACCACGCCGAAGGCCGCGGCGACCGCGGCGACGTTCATCGCCGCGGCCTTGAGCGGAATCCCGACGGACCGGAACGCGAGCAGCAGCAGAAGGCAGCCGAGACCGATCACGGCGCCCACGAACAGCGGCAGCTTCCCGACGATGACCTCGGCGAAGTCGTCGTAGCTCGCGGTGATCCCGCCGACGTGCGCCTCAAGCGATGCGCCGGAACCGGCCTGCGGCAGCACATCCTCGCGCAGCGTGTCGACCAGGGCGCTGGTGGCCTTCGACTGCGGCGCCGACTCGGGGACGACGGTGAGATAGCCGATCTCGCCGCTCTGGTCGTAGGTGACGGGGGTGACCGCGGCGACCCCGTCCGTGTCCCGCAGGGTCTCGCCGACCCGGTCGAGCGCGAGCCTGCCCTGTGGCCCGTCGATCTTGCCGACGACGGTCAGCGGCCCGTTCACGCCGGGCCCGAAGCCGTCGGCGAGCAGGTCGTAGGCCTGGCGGGTGGTGCTGCCGGTGGGGTTGTTGCCCTGGTCGGAGGTGCCGAGCCGGAGCGACAGGGTGGGCAGCGCGAGCGCCGCCATCAGCACCAGCGCGAGCGCGCCGAGCAGCTTGGGGCGGCGCTCCACGAAGGCCGCCCAGCGGGCCGCGAACCCGGTGGGAAGCTCGGGTTCCGGTCCACGCTCCGCAAGCCTCCTGCGTTCCCGGCGGGACAACGCGCGCGTGCCGATGAACGAGAGCAGGGCGGGCAGCAGCGTCACCGACGCCGCGACGGTGAGGACCACGGTGAGGCAAGCGGCGATCGCGACACCATTCAGGAAACTCAGCCGCAGGATCAGCATCCCCAGGAGCGCGATACATACGGTGGCGCCCGCGAAGACGACCGCGCGCCCCGTGGTGGCGGTCGCGTTCTCGGCCGCCTCGTCCACCGCGAGGCCGCGTTTCAGGCCGCGCCGGTGCCGCGTCACGATGAACAGCGCGTAGTCGATGCCGACGCCGAGGCCGATGAGCATGCCCAGCATGGGGGCGAAGTCGGCGACGGTCATCAGGTGGCCGAGCAGTACCGTGCCCGCGTACGCCGTGCCGACGCTGACCAGCGCGGTGGCGATCGGCAGCAGGCTGGCCGCGAGTGAGCCGAAGGCGAGGAAGAGGACGACGGCGGCGACGGCGACCCCGACGGCCTCGGCGAGATGCCCGCCCGGCGTCTCGGTGGCCCCGATGGCGGTGCCGCCCAGCGCCACCTGGAGGCCGTCCGTCTCGGCGGCCTCCGCCGTGGTGACGACGGCCTGGGCGTGCGCCGGGTCGACCTCGTGTGCGGGCTTGTCGAAGGTGACGGCCGCGTAGGCGGTCTGCCGGTCCTGGCTGACCTGGGACGCGCCCGCCGCCTCGTACGGGCTGATGACGGAGGCGACGCCGGGCAGTTCCGCGACCTTGTCCAGGGTCGCGGACATGGTCTGGCGGACGTCGGCGGCGCGTACCGTGCCCTGATCCGTGTGCCAGACGATGGTGCCGGTGTCGCCGCCCAGGTCGGGGAAGCCGGAGTTCAGCAGCGCGGTGGCGCGGCCCGAGTCGGTTCCCGGTACCTCGTAGTCGTTCGAGTACGCGGACCCGGCGATCTGGGCCGCCACGCTCACGCCACCCAGTGCGAGGAGCCACAGCAGAACGGTGACGAGTCGGTGCCTGAGGCACCAGCGTGCGATGACTGCCACGAGAGCAGCTCCCTGGATGATCGAGGATCTATAGCGGGAACAGCCCGTGACGTACTCGCGGTCGCGCCCCTTCACCGTCCACTTTTACAGCAGGAAAAGATCCTTTGTCCCTTTCGTGTTCCTCTTCACAAGACGAACCCGACGGGAAACACAGAGACGGGGCACCGGATCACCCGGCACCCCGCCCCTGCCCAGGACAAGCCCGAACCAGCTCAGCCCTCGACGCCGAGCTTCTCCAGGATCAGCTCCTTGACGCGCGCCGCGTCCGCCTGGCCGCGGGTCGCCTTCATGACCGCGCCGACCAGGGCGCCGGCCGCGGCCACCTTGCCGCCGCGGATCTTGTCCGCGATCGCCGCGTTGGCGGCGATCGCCTCGTCCACGGCCGCGGTGAGCGCGCCCTCGTCCGAGACGACCTTCAGACCGCGCTTCTCGACGACGGTGTCCGGGTCGCCCTCGCCCTTGAGCACGCCGTCGATGACCTGGCGGGCCAGCTTGTCGTTCAGATCGCCGGCCGCGACCAGCGCGGTGACTCGGGCGACCTGCGCCGGGGTGATCGTCAGCTCGTCCAGCGCACGCCCGGACTCGTTGGCACTGCGGGCCAGCTCGCCCATCCACCACTTGCGGGCGGACGCGGCGTCCGCGCCCGCGTCGATGGTGGCGGCGATCAGGTCGACCGCGCCCGCGTTGAGGATGGACTGCATGTCGTGCTCGGAGACGCCCCACTCCTCACGCAGCCGGTTGCGGCGCACCCGCGGCAGCTCGGGGAGGCCCTTGCGGAGCTCCTCGACCCACGCGCGCGCGGGCGCCACCGGGACCAGGTCCGGCTCCGGGAAGTAGCGGTAGTCCTCGGCGTTGTCCTTGATCCGGCCGGACGTGGTCGAGCCGTCGTCCTCGTGGAAGTGCCGGGTCTCCTGGACGACGGTGCCGCCGCCGTCCAGCACCGCGGCGTGCCGCTGGATCTCGTAGCGGGTCGCGCGCTCGACGCTGCGCAGCGAGTTGACGTTCTTCGTCTCGCTGCGGGTGCCGAAGGTCTCGGAGCCGTGCGGGCGCAGCGACAGGTTGACGTCGCAACGCATCTGGCCCATCTCCATCCGGGCCTCGGACACACCGAGCGACCGGATGAGCTCCCGCAGCTCGGCGACGTACGCCTTGGCGACCTCGGGCGCGCGACTGCCCGCACCCTCGATCGGCTTGGTGACGATCTCGATCAGCGGAATACCCGCGCGGTTGTAGTCGAGCAAGGAATGCGACGCACCGTGAATACGGCCCGTGGCGCCGCCCACATGCGTGGACTTGCCGGTGTCCTCCTCCATATGGGCTCGCTCGATCTCCACGCGGAAGACCTCGCCGTCCTCCAGCTGGACGTCCAGATAGCCGTTGAAGGCGATCGGCTCGTCGTACTGGGAGGTCTGGAAGTTCTTCGGCATGTCCGGATAGAAGTAGTTCTTCCGGGCGAAGCGGCACCACTCGGCGATCTCGCAGTGCAGCGCGAGGCCGATCTTGACGGCGGACTCGACGCCGGTCGCGTTGACGACCGGGAGCGAGCCGGGCAGGCCGAGGCAGACCGGGCAGGTCTGCGAGTTGGCGTCGGCGCCGAGCTCGGTCGAGCAGCCGCAGAACATCTTCGTCTTGGTGCCGAGCTCGACGTGGACCTCAAGGCCCATGACGGGGTCGTACGTCGCCAGGGCGTCCTCGTACGACACCAGGTCAGTCGTGACAGTCACGGTGAAACTTTCCCTCTCAGCCCAGCAGGACGTCGTCGTCGCCAAGGCGCTTCAGCTCGCGGTAGAGCAGAGCGAGTCCCGTGACGATGGCGGCGGCGGAGACGACGGCGTCGACCAGCTGCAGCGTGTCCTGCTCGCTGCGGGCCTTCCTGGCCTGCTTGGCCACGCTGATCGCGCCGAACGCGGTGGTGCCCATGGACAGATACGTACCGGCCTTGGACTTCTTGAAGCCCTTGGCCTTGGCCAGCGTGCTCACAGCGACGGAGCCTCCTCAAGCAGCGGGTGCCCCCACTTTTCCACGAAGGCGGCCTCGACGGCGGCCCCGACCTTGTAGAGCCGGTCGTCCTTCATGGCGGGAGCGATGATCTGCAGACCGACCGGCAGGCCGTCCTCCGGCGCGAGGCCGCAGGGCAGCGACATGGCGGCGTTGCCCGCCAGGTTGGTCGGGATGGTGCACAGGTCGGCGAGGTACATCGCCATCGGGTCGTCGGCGCGCTCGCCGATCGGGAAGGCGGTGGTCGGCGTGGTCGGGCTGACCACCACGTCGACCTGCTCGAAGGCCTTCTCGAAGTCCTGGGTGATGAGCGTACGGACCTTCTGGGCACTGCCGTAGTAGGCGTCGTAGTACCCAGAACTCAACGCATACGTACCGAGGATCACGCGACGCTTGACCTCGTCGCCGAACCCGGCTTCCCGCGTCAGGGCGGTGACGTCCTCGGCGGACTTCGTCCCGTCGTCACCGACACGCAGGCCGTAGCGCATGGCGTCGAAGCGCGCCAGGTTGGACGAGCACTCCGACGGCGCGATCAGATAGTAAGCGGACAGCGCGAGATCAAAAGACGGGCAGTCCAGCTCGACAATCTCCGCGCCCAGCTCCTTCAGCAGCTCGACCGACTCGTCGAAGCGCTGCACCACGCCGCTCTGGTAGCCCTCGCCGCGGAACTGCTTGACGACGCCGACCCGCATCCCCCGCACCGAGCCGTTGCGCGCGGCCTCGACGACCGGCGGAACCGGGGCGTCGATAGACGTCGAATCCATCGGGTCGTGACCGCCGATGACCTCGTGCAGCAGCGCCGCGTCCAGGACCGTACGGGCGCAGGGGCCGCCCTGGTCGAGCGAGGACGAGAACGCCACCATGCCGTAGCGCGAGACGCCGCCGTACGTGGGCTTGACGCCGACCGTGCCGGTGACGGCCGCGGGCTGCCGGATGGAGCCGCCGGTGTCGGTGCCGATGGCCAGCGGCGCCTCGAAAGCCGCCAGCGAAGCGCTCGACCCACCGCCGGAGCCGCCGGGGATACGCGTGAGATCCCACGGGTTGCCGGTCGGCCCGTAAGCACTGTTCTCGGTGCTGGACCCCATGGCGAACTCGTCCATGTTGGTCTTGCCGAGAATGACGACGTCGGCGTCCTTGAGCTTGCGCGTCAGCGTCGCGTCGTACGGCGGCATCCAGCCCTCAAGGATCTTCGAGCCGACCGTGGTGGGCATACCCATCGTGGTGAAGATGTCCTTGAGCGCGAGCGGCACACCGGCCAGCGGGCCGAGCTTCTCGCCCCTGGCGCGCTTCTCGTCGACGGCGCGGGCCTGCGCGAGCGCGCCCTCGCGGTCGACGTGCAGGAACGCGTGCACCTTCTCGTCGACGGCGTCGATCCGGGCCAGGTGGGCCTCGGTGACCTGTACGGCGGTGAGCTCGCCGGAAGCGATCTTCGCGGCGATCTCGGCCGCGGTGAGCTTGATGATGTGGTCCGTCATGGTCAGTCCTCCCCCAGGATCTGCGGCACCTTGAAACGCTGCTGCTCCTGGGCGGGGGCGCCGGAGAGCGCCTGCTCGGGGGTGAGCGACGGACGGACCTCGTCCGCGCGCATGACGTTGGTCAGCGGCAGCGGGTGGGAGGTCGGCGGTACGTCTTGGTCGGCGACCTCGGAGACGCGGGCGACCGCGCCGATGATGTCGTCGAGCTGACCGGCGAAGTGATCGAGTTCTTCGCCCTTCAGCTCCAGACGCGCCAGCCGGGCGAGGTGGGCGACCTCCTCGCGCGTGATGCCAGGCATGCGGATCCTCACGGGGTGACTGTGATGGTGTTGGCCCCAATCCTATGGGGCCGCGCCCCATGCCCGTGAAACGGTTTCACCCCGCCGGGGCGGGGCCCCCGCCCTCACCCCCTGTTTCCACGGGTCACCCCGTGTCCCCCTACGGGGAGGGCGTCGCCCTACGGGCCCTGTCGGGACGGCTGACCGGGGTCGGTGGGTTGTGCCCACCCTCCCCCACTCTCGGCTCCGCTCGAGCGGGAGGTGCCCCCCTCGCCCTGCGGAACGTATGCCCACAACGGGGAAACGGACAGCCGCTCACGGACGTGAGGGGGTGGGGTGGGGGGTGCGAGCGGAGCGGGGACTGTGACCTGGGCAGCACGCGGTTCGCAGCTTCCGGGCAACCAGTCGCCGTGAGCACGTACCCCCCACCCCACCCCCGACCCACAACGAACAGAACGCACGCACGCACCGCGCACGCGGGGCCGGGGCCCCGCCCACCGGGCGGCTAGTTCACAACCTGGTCGGAGGGGCGCTCCACACCCTCCCCCTCCCCCGCCGCAGCCTCCGCCCGCGCCGCCGCCAACAGCTCCGCCGGCCGCTGCCACCCCCGAGACCCCCGCGCCCGCAACCACGCCGTCGTCTCCCCCGCCGGCATCGCCGCCGCGACCAGCCACCCCTGCACCGCGTCACACCCGAGATCCCGCAGCCGCTCCCAGGTCTCGTCGTCCTCGACCCCCTCCGCGACCACCAGCAGCCCCAGCGAATGCGCCAGATCGACCGTGCACCGAACGATCTCCGCGTCCTCGTTGTCGACGGCGAGCCGCGCCACGAACGACCGGTCGATCTTCAGCTCGCTCACCGGAAGCCGCCGCAGATGCACCAGCGACGAGTACCCGGTCCCGAAGTCGTCGAGCGACATCTTCACCCCGTGCCCGGTCAGTCCGGCCATCGTGTCCGCGGCCTGCTGCGGGTCCTCCAGCAGCACATGCTCGGTGATCTCCAGCTGCAGCGCCCCCGCGGGCACCCCGTGCCGGGCCAGCCGCGCCGCCACCGCGCCCGCGAATCCGGGCGTATGGACATCACGCGGGGACACATTGACGGCGACCGGCACCTTCAGCCCCTGCGCCTGCCAGCGCGCGACCTGCGCGAGCGCGGTCTCCAGCACGTACTCGGTGAGGTGCGGCATCAGCCCGGACGACTCGGCGATCGCGATGAACTCGTCCGGCGGCACCCTCCCGCGCTCCGGATGCACCCACCGCACCAGCGCCTCAAGCCCGGCCACCTGCCCGTCGAAGCGGACCTTGGGCTGGTAGTGCAGCTCGACCTCGTTCGCGTCGAGGGCGCGCCGCAGGTCGCCCAGCAGGCCCAGCCGGTCCGGTGTGTTGGAGTCCCGCTTGGACTCGTACACCTCCACGCCCGTACGGTCCCGCTTCGCCTGGTACATCGCCACGTCGGCCCGCCGCAGCAGCCCCTCCGCGTCGAGCGCGTGGTCGGGGAAGACGGCGAGCCCGGCGCTGGCCTCGAGCACCAGGGTGAGCCCGTCCAGGTCGAGCGGCGAGCTGAGCTCGGCGACCAGGGTCCGCGCCGCCCGCTGGGCGCTGGTCGTGGAGTCGCAGGTCGGGAGGAGTACGGCGAACTCGTCGCCGCCGAGCCGCGCGGCCTCCGCTCCAGGCGGCAGGGCCCGCCGCAGCCGGTCGGCTATCTGCAACAGCAGCCGGTCACCGGCGAGATGCCCAAGCGTGTCATTGACCGACCGAAAGCGATCCAGATCAATCAGAACAAGCGCAGACCGCGCCCCCAGCCGCTCAGCGTCATCCAGGGCGGTCCAGATCCGCTCCAGGAGCCACTGCCGATTGGGCAGCCCGGTCAGCGGGTCACGCAGTTGCTCCTCGGCTCTGGCCCTGGCCATCCACAGCGTGGAGTCGAGCGCGATCAGCGGAACCGCGAACAGCGGCAGCAGCACCGGCCGCGCGCTGGCCACCACACAGATCAGCGGGGCGATCCCCAGCAGCGCTACGGCGACGAGCCCCTGCCTGACCAGGGCCGTACGGGCGACGGTCGGCAGCCCCACCGGGTGCGGGGCGTGTACGTACCAGACGAGCAGCCGGGTCACCACGAGGTAGGCGCCCGCGGCCAGCACCACCACGGGAACCGACCAGAGCGTCCAGCTCTCGGGCTCCCAGGGCCGCTCAACGGAGGGGTGCCGCCCGAAGGCGGCCAGCACTAACGCGGCCCCGCCGATCCCGAGGACGTCCACCGCGCCGTGCACCACGCTCCGCCGTCTGCGGCCGCCGCGCACCGCGCCGACCAGGGCGACGACGGTGAGGCTCACCATCATGGCGGGCACCCAGCCGTAAAGCAGCAGCACCGCGAGAGTGAGAGCGGCACCCGACCCTGAACCACCCCACCAGCGCTCGCGGCCGAACGCGACCAGATGGCCGACGACGAGCCCGGCGAGTGTGGCCAACGCCCAGCCGACGGTCGACGCGGGGAACAGTGCGTGGTCACCGGCGAGCGCGCGGACGAACCCCGCGCACAGCACGGCCGCGGCCAGCGCCACCACGACCGCGGGAAACACGGGCGGCGTCAGCCGACGCAGCCAGGACACCGGATCGGCGCTCTCGGTCGGTTTCATTCCCGTCCCTCTCACAGCCGGCGGTGCCCATGCCACGCGGCCTCATGCCAGGAGTCGCCGCGTCTGAAAACCCTCTCCGTGCTCGCGGGGAGCAGGAGATACCCCATACCCGGTGGGGCACGACAGGCGCACACCTCAACAGTAGGGCGCGGAAGGCTTTCGCGGGCGGCGGTCGGCCACGGTTGCCCGATTGCCGCCCGGCCATCCGTATGCATCTGGTATGCGCTGAACGGGTGGCCTTCAACCGCTACTCGCCGGTCTGAATCCTCTATTCGCCGGTCGGTTCCCCGGCCGGTGCCTCGGCCGGTTCCTCGGTCGGCAGCGCCGCTTCCCGCGCGGCGTCCGGCCCCTGCTCCAACAGGACGGTCAGGCCGTCCTCGTCGAGGATCGGGACTTTCGCCTGCACGGCCTTGTCGTACTTCGAGCCGGGGTTGTCCCCCACCACCACGAACGACGTCTTCTTCGACACCGATCCGGTCACCTTGGCGCCCTGGCTCTGCAGCGCGTCCTTCGCGCCGTCCCGCGTGTATCCCTGAAGGGTGCCGGTGACCACGACGGTGAGCCCTTCCAGCGGCCGCGGGCCCTCGTCCTCGGCGCCTTCCTCCTCGAACCGCACGCCCGCCGCCCGCCACTTGCGCAGGATCTCGCGGTGCCAGTCCTCGGCGAACCACTGCTTGAGCGAGGCGGCGATGGTCCCGCCGACGCCTTCGACGGCGGCCAGCTCCTCCTCGCTCGCCTGCTCGATCCGCTCCAGCGAGCGGAACTCACGGGCCAGCGCCTCGGCCGCCACCGGCCCGACGTGCCGGATCGACAGACCGGTGATGATCCGGGCGAGCGGACGCTCCTTGGCCGCCTCGATGTTCTTCAGCATGGCCAGGGTGTTGGCCTTGGGCTCGCCCTTCTGGTTGGCGAAGAAGGTGACGATCTTCTCCTCGCCGGTCTTCGGGTCCCGCTTGGGCAGCCCGCTGTCCTGGTCGAGTACGTACGACTTGATGGGCAGCAGCTGCTCGACGGTGAGGTCGAACAGGTCGCTCTCGTCGCGCAGCGGCGGCTCGGCGGGCTCCAGCGGCTGGGTGAGCGCGGTCGCCGCGACATAGCCGAAGTTCTCGATGTCCAGGCACTTGCGGCCCGCCAAGTAGAACAGCCGCTCACGCAACTGGGCAGGGCACGAACGAGAATTGGGGCAGCGCAGGTCGATGTCCCCCTCCTTCATCGGCCGCAGCGGCGTCCCGCACTCGGGGCACTCGGCGGGCATCACGAACTCCCGCTCGCTGCCGTCCCGGAGGTCGGCGACCGGGCCGAGGATCTCGGGGATGACGTCACCGGCCTTGCGCAGGACCACCGTGTCGCCGATGAACACGCCCTTGGCCTTGACCACTTCCTGGTTGTGCAGGGTGGCGAACTCGACCTCGGAGCCCGCGACCGTGACGGGCTCCACCACCGCGTACGGCGTCACCCGGCCGGTGCGTCCGACGCCGACGCGGATGTCCACCAGCTTGGTGTTGACCTCCTCCGGCGGGTACTTCCAGGCGATCGCCCAGCGCGGCGCGCGCGAGGTGGAACCAAGACGCCCCTGGAGCGGAATCTCGTCGAGCTTGACGACGACACCGTCGATCTCATGCTGCACGGAGTGGCGGTTGTCGCCGTAGTAGGCGATGAACTCGCGTACGCCGTCGAGGTCGTCGACCACCTTGTTGTGCCGGGCGGTCGGCAGCCCCCACTCGCGCAGCAGCTCGTAGGCGTGCGACAGGCAGTCGATGTCGAAGCCCTCGCGGGCGCCGATGCCGTGTACGACCATGTGCAGCGGCCGGGTCGCGGTGATCCTCGGGTCCTTCTGGCGCAGGGAGCCCGCCGCGGCGTTACGCGGGTTGGCGAAGGGCTTGTCGCCGTCGGCCACCAGGCGGGCGTTGAGCTCCTCGAACTTCTCCATCGGGAAGAAGACTTCGCCGCGGATCTCGACGAGGGCCGGTACGCGGTCGCCCTGGAGGCGGTCGGGGATGTCCGCGATCGTCCGGACGTTCGGGGTGATGTCCTCGCCGGTGCGGCCGTCGCCGCGGGTGGCGGCGCGGGTCAGTCGGCCGTTCTCGTAGGTGAGGTTGACCGCGAGCCCGTCGACCTTCAGTTCGCACAGGAAGTGGAAGTCGGAGGTGCCGACGTCCTTGCCGACCCGCTCCGCCCAGGCGGCCAGCTCCTCCTCGTCGAAGGCGTTGTCCAGCGACAGCATGCGTTCGCGGTGCTCGACCGAGGTGAACTCGGTCTCGTACACGCCCGCGACCTTCTGGGTCGGCGAGTCCGGCGTCCTGAGCTCGGGGTGCCGCTCCTCCAGGGCTTCCAGGGAGCGCAGCAGCCGGTCGAACTCGCCGTCGCTGATGACCGGCTGGTCCTTCACGTAGTACCGGAAGCGGTGCTCCTCGATCTGCTCAGCGAGTCGCGCGTGCTCCTCGCGCGCCGCTGAGGGCGCCGCCGTGTGCTGTACGTGCTCGTCGCCGACCACAGTCTCATCCTCCCGTTGTCCCGCGGGCCCATCGCCCCATCGCCCCGCCGTCGAGGGGTCCCGACGCCGGGGTTACGCGCACGCGACTACTCAGGGTTGTCCGCGAGTGATCGCGCGGCCCGGACGCAATGGGCGAGCGCCGCGCGGCCATAGGCGGGCGAAGCGCCTGCGAGACCGCACGACGGCGTGACCGTGACCGACTCCGCGAGACTCCCCGGAGCCAGCCCCAACCTGCGCCACAGCGTCCTGACACCACTGACGTTACTGGCAGGGTCTGACAATGCGGCGTCGGTGGCCGGTACGACGCCCGCGAACAGCTGAGTGCCCGCCTCCACGGCCTCGCCGACCGCCTCCTCGTCACGCTCGGTGAGCAGCGACGCGTCGAAGGACACTCCCGCGGCCCCGGCCTCGCGCAGCAGCGCGAACGGCACGTCGGGAGCGCAGGAGTGCACGACCACCGGCCCGTCGTGCACCGCGACCAGCTCGCCCAGCGCGCTCCGTACGACCTGCCGGTCCACGGCCCGGTGAGTGCGGTACCCGCTGGCCGTCTTGACCCGCCCGCGCAGCACGGCCGTCAGCGACGGCTCGTCGAGCTGCACCACCAGCTCGGCCCCCGGCACCCGCCGCCGTACCTCCGCGAGATGCGCCGCGAGCCCTTCCGCGAGCGAGCCCGCGAGGTCCCGGCACGCCCCGGCGTCGCTGAGCGCCGCCTCGCCGTTCCTGAGCTCCAGCGCGGCCGCGAGCGTCCACGGTCCTACGGCCTGGACCTTCAGCGGTCCCTCGTACCCCTGGGTGAACTCCTCCAGGGCGTCCAGGTCCTCGCCCAGCCAGGACCGCGCCCGCCGGGTGTCCATCCCCGGCCGGTCCCCGATCCGCCACCCGCTCGGCTCCACGCGCGCGTAGACGTCGACGAGCAGCCCCGCGGTCCGCCCGATCATGTCCGCGCCGGGCCCGCGCGCGGGCAGCTCCGGCAGAAACGGCATCCCCTGCTCGGGAGTCTCGAAGCTCCCGGTGACGGTCTTCGCGGCCTCCCGCGCGTCGCCTCCGGGCATCGACCCGACCCCGGTGGCGGGGCCCCAGCTGAACCTGCTCTTGTCACTCACCCCGGAAGCGTACGAAACCTTCCCGGCCCCGGCCTCGCCGGAGCGGGCCCGAGCCGCGCCCCGCCGCCGTACGGCTGACTCACCGTACGGCTGACTCACCGTCCGGGGCGCACCGTCAGGTCGTTGACCTCCGCGTCACGCGGCAGATCGATGGCCATCAGGATCGTCGTGGCGACCGACTCCGGGTCGATCCAGCGCGAGGCGTCGTACTCCTTGCCCTCCTGCTGGTGCACCTTGGCCTGCATCGGGCTCGCGGTCCGCCCCGGATAGACCGAGGTGACCCGGATGCCGTTCGCCTTCTCCTCCTGCCGCAGCGAGTCGGCGAGCGCCTTGAGCCCGTGCTTGGACGCGGCGTAGGCGGACCAGTCGGCGTGCGCGTTCAGCCCGGCCCCCGAGTTGACGAAGACCACATGCCCCTGCGTGAGCCGCAGTTGGGGCAGGAAATGGCGGGTGATCTCGGCCGGGGACACCAGGTTCGCGTTCAGCTGCGCCTGCCAGACCTTCGGGGTCAGCTCGCCGACGGGCGCGAGATCGACGACGCCCGCGATGTGCAGCAGCGAGTCGACCCGCTCCGGGAGGCTCTGGTGCGAGAAGGCCCAGGACAGCCGGTCCGGGTCGGCGAGGTCTCCGACGAGGGTACGAGCGCCGGGGTACTCGGCGGCGAGCTCCTTGGCCCGCCCCGCGTCCCGCGCGAACAGCACCAGCTCGTCCCTCCGCGCGTGCAGACGGCGCGCGACGGCCGCGCCGATGCCCGAACCGGCCCCGGTGATCACATGTGTAGCCATGCCCCCATGGTCGCATCAGCCGAGCACCCCAGCCCCGATGGGGCGTGCCCACACGGGGAGGGGACGCGCCGACGCCTCAGGCGGCCAGCGCGGACGCGGTCGTCGGCGGCGGCGTCGCGGGCAGGTACAGCTCGAACCAGATCGTCTTGCCCCCTGGCCCCCAGTCGCCCTCCCCTATCCCGCAGCCGCCCCACCGGTCGGCGACCGCGTCCAGGATGAGCAGCCCACGCCCGCCGTCCGCGTACGGCGCGGCTCCCGCGGGCCGCGCTCCGGGCATCGGCGGCAGGTCGGGGCTCGTGTCCCAGACGCTGACCCGCAGCACGGGGTGCAGCCATTGGACCCGTACGGACGCCGGACCCCGCGTGTGCCGTACGGAGTTGGTCGCGAGCTCACACGCGAGGAGCTCGGCCCGGTCGGCGAGCTCGGCCAGCCCGTGGGCGTCGAGCACGGCCCGCAACGTGACCCGTGCGATGCCGGGCCCCCTGGGGTCGCACGGAAACTCCAGCTCGTACACCCAGGGCGAGGCGAAGGGAATCGGCGGAGGATGCGCGAGGCCCGTGAGCGGGTCGAGGGCCGGGAGCAGGTACGCGGTGGCTTCTGGTGGCAGGGCCGGGCTCGGCCGTGCTCCCCGGTCCGGATGTAAGGCGTTGGCCTGATGTGGGTCGTGGTTCGGGCTGCCGTTCGGGCGGGTCGTACTCACGTGGCACCTCCCAAGGTGCGCGGTCGTGATGAGGTCAACTGGACGTGCGCCACGGCACGTTAGGTCGCCGTACGCGCGGTGGCTCTGCCACGCCGCGCCTGCCGCCCTTTTGGGCGGGCAGGCGGGAGCGGTGCGCTTCCGACTCCGGCGACGGAACGTGTGGCACGAGTCACACTCTAAGCCCAAGGATTTAACCCGTGCCATCGATTCAACTGGAACGGGTGCATTTTTCTTGGGAGGTAGACCCCGGCCGCTGGTATCGGCACACTGTGCGCGGGCAAGGAGGGCTCCGATGGCACCGAGCAACACCCCGACGATCCGTCAGCGCCGATTCGGCCTGGAGTTGCGCCGGCTACGCGAGGCGGCAGGGATGTCAGCACCTGCGGCGGCCAGCGCACTGGGTACGGACCGGACCAACATCTCGAACATCGAAGCGGGGCGCTACGGCATCAGCGAGGAACGCCTACGGAGACTGGCCAGCATCTACGAGTGCAACGACGAGGCCCTCGTCGACACTTTGGCGTCGATGACAGGCGGGAGGAAGCCGGGCTGGTGGGACGAGTACAGGGGAAAGGTCCCGCCCGGACACCTCGACATCTCCGAGATCGAGCACTACGCCGTGCGACTGCGCACCCTCCAGACTTCCCACCTGCCTGGGTTGTTCCACACCGAGGATCACGCGAGAGCCATCTTCGATCTCGTGGTGCCGAAACTGCCCCGGCTGGAGGTTGAACTACGGATCGCACACCGCCTTGCCCGGCAGTCCGTGATCGCGGGGGACAACCCGGTTCCGTACACCGGGATCGTCCATGAGGCCGCTCTGCGGATGCAGTTCGGGGGTCGTGACCTGGCACGTGCACAGCTCCGGCACTTGCTCGACGAGAACGAGCGTGACAACGTGACCTTGCTGGTCATCCCATTCGCCAACGGCGGATTCCCCATGGCGGGTGACTCCATCCTGTACGCGGTAGCGGACAATCCGCACCTGGACACAGTGCACATGGACTCACCGGCCGGGCCGCTGTTCTTCGACCTGCCAACCCAGTTGGAAAATTTTCGCCTGAGGCTGGACCTGGTCGAGCAGGCAGCGTTGACTGCGGAACAATCGGCAGATCTCATCCACACGATCGCCAAGGAAATGTAAGAGGGAGCACGTCTTGCCTGAGCTGCAATGGCTCAAGTCGTCCTTCTCCGGAGACGGCGGCAACAACTGCGTCGAGCTCACCGCAACAGCGGACGGTCTGGCGCTCCGCGAGAGCGACAACCCAACCGAGGTTCTACGGACCCACCCAGGCACACTGGGTGCGCTCATACGCAGCGTGAAGGCGGGACCGCGCACACTCCGGGCCGAGTAAGCCCGCCCTACGACGGGCGACGGGCGCACAATCGCGAGCCCCACACCGAAATCACCAGAATGCGACACATGCCCACTCTTCAACGCGTACTCCTCATAATGGGCTTCGCGATAACTTCGGTGCAGATCGCACTCGTGGCCGCCTACTCCTTCTGGTTCTTCCCTACGTTCGCCGGAGGGATCGGCCCAGAGGGCGAAACCTATACATCCGATTCGAGTAACTTGATCACCGTCTTCTCGATCGGTGTCGGTGGAGTGATCATCGCTCTCGATGGGTGGGGGTGTCACGGCATGCTGCGATCACTCCGGCACCGAGTCCCGGCAGCACGCCAGCTCATGGCCGTCGGCGTGGCTCAGTTGGCGCTAGCCGCCTGTGCCACCCTGCTGGGATGGGGCCTTCCCGTGGCGGCGTGCGCTCTGGCATTCGCCCTGCTCGCGGCGTGCTACACGCTCGATCGCCGCAATCTCGCACACTGAGCTCCTCCAGCGGTGCCGCTCGGGGGCGAGCACAGCGCACGCGCCCTCGCCGCAGAGTTCGGCGTGAGCCCGCCCTATCGCAGAGGCGGGAAGAACACGGGCGGCGGGCGCACTGTACCGGGTATGACCAAAGACAAAGGGCACCGGATCACCATCGAGCAGGGCACGGCCCCCGTACGGGTCACCCACCAGGGCCAGGTCGACGCGGAGAGCTCCCGCCCGCTACCAAATAGAAGCCCTGGATCAGTAGGCGTCCTGGCTCAACCTCGTCGAGCGCTGGTTCGCGGAGCTGACCTGCCGCAAACTCCGCCGCTCGGCTCATCTCAGCGTCGTCGAACTGGAACGGGACATCCATGGCTGGATCAACGACAGACCCCCCACCGGCCTGGTGCTCCCGAGGCTACGGTGTGTCACGCACGGGCGGCGATGAGCTCGCCGAGTTCGGTGGCGGCCGGGCTGTCGGCGATACCGGGGAGGCGGGCGGCGATGTTGGTCAGGCCGTCGTTGATGCGGACGGACTGCACGCCGTCGGCGCAGTCGAGGAACCCGCCCCAGGTGGCCAGTGCCGTCTCGGTGTTGCCGCGTTTGAGCTGGACGTGTCCGAGGTCGGCGAGCACGATCGCCCGGGTGCGCTTGCGGTCGAGGCCGTGGATGTCGAGGGCCAGGTGCAGGTGTTCCTCGGCGGCGGTGAGGTCGCCGAGCTTGGCGTGGATCATGCCGGACTCGTGGGCCCACCGGCCGTGGCTGTAGTGGGAGGCCCAGGACTGGCCGGGCTGCGTCGGGGCGTGCTCGATCGCGGCCTGCGAGAAGGTCAGCATCTTCCCGGCGGTGGTGCGGTCGCCGTCGGCGGCGGCTGCGCGGGCGAACGTGTTGCGGTAGTACGCCAGGGCCTTGGGGTTGGCGAGCTTGCGGCCGCGCTGCTCGCACGCCTCGGCGAGCCGTACGGCGGTGGGAACGTGTCCGAGGTCGATGGCCTGGTCCGCCAGGCCGCGCAGGGCGGTCGCGGCGAGCTCGTTCTCCCCGGCCTCCGCGGCGAGACGGAAGCTGTGCACGTTGTACCGCTGGCTCAGCCCCTGGTTGCCCTCGTCCCTGGCCATCCAGCCGATCAGGTGCACCAGCTCACTGGTCGCGGCGAACAGCTCCCGGCCGACCTTCTCGGTGTAGCGGCCGTCCAGCCACCGCCTCACGTCGAGGGTCAGGTACCGCACGGCCAGGTGCCGGGCGTGGCCGCCGCCGAGCTCGGAGGCTGCGTCCCCGAGGGTGGTGGTCATGGTGCGGACGGCGGCGACTTCGCCCATGCCGACCCCGACCGGGCCGGACCGGTTCACCCGTCGGGTGACCGCCTCGGCGTCGGGGAGGTCGAGCGCGGCCAGGCCAACGGCGGCGGATGCCGTGAGGAACTGCCGGCGGTCCACGTCGGAGCCTCCCAAAAGCATGACTGAGGTCACGGTATCGACGAACTGGGCCTCATTCTCCCCGGAGAGATCGATGCGTAATGCCTGTTCGATGAACGACAGCCACTCCTCCGGCTCCCGCCTGCCGGTCTCCCACCGGTAGACCTGCTGCCGGTCAAGGAACCCTGCCTTCCCCCAGCGCGCCACCGACAGCTCATCAGCCAGCCGCTGCTGGCTGCATCTGGGGCGCCGTGCTTCGCGTGCCGCGCGGATGCGCTCACCGATGGTCATGTCCGGCCCGATCGTCGGTCGTGCTGGTTCACAACTGGCCTACAGCTGGCAGACATTCTGGCAGCTCCCCACAGTCCGCGTCCGTTTGTTGACTGATGGTCACAGCCTGGCGGACGGAGCCGGGCAGGAGCGGAAGGAAGTCGCCATGGACGCGAACGCCACCCCGGTCTACACCGCCCCGGTCGTGCTGGACGGCGGCGACGTCGTCGAGGTGACGCTGAGCACCAACAACTTCGACACCGCCGACGACTTCTCTGTCAAGTCCAGCGTGTTGAAGATGGCTCCCCCCTCAGAGGTACTACTTGATACTCGGCAGGCAGCGTGTCAGGCCACGGCGCCGACCCGGCGGGCGAACGCTCGTACGCCGGGGAGGGTGCGGTCGTGGCGCAGGAGGCCGGCTGCCATGGTCCGGATGGAGTCGCGGCGGACTTCCTGTGGCGCTGCCTGCTCGGCGGCCAGCAGCGCCCGGTAACAGTGGTCGGGTTTGCTCCACTGGTCGAAGGCGCGGGCGACGTCGATCCAGTAGCGGGCCTGGCGTTCGGTGGTGGGCAGTGCGGCGGCGTCGATACGGCGGGCGTGTTCGATGGCTTGGCCCGCGTCGCCGAGCAGGTAGCTGATCGAGACCTGGTGGAGGAGTACCTGGCTGTGGCCGAAGGTATTGCCGCGCAGGAGTGCGTCGTGGCCGAGTTGTCCGGCGGTGGCCTGGGCTTCGGCGATGAGGGCGTGTGCGGCGTGCCGGTCGCCCTGCTTGGCGGCGGTGTAGGCGGCGGTGGCGTACAGGTTGCCCTGGACGGAGAGCCGTTCGGTCGCGTCGGTGCTCCGGTCGCGGCTCAGCTGCTGTGCGGCGGTGACGGCGACATCGGTGGCGCGGCCGTAGTGTCCTTGGCGGCGCCAGGCGGAGGAGACCATGCGGTGGGCTTCGGCGACGGTGAGGGCGTCGGCGCCGCCCAGCGCTGCGGTGAGGGCCCGGTCGGCGGTGACGGCGGCCAGGCCGTCTTCGCCGAGTTTGATGCACAGGCGGGTCGCTGTGGTGTAGAGCTCGGCGACCGCGGTCGCCGCCTGTTCAGGATGGCCGTCGGCTCCGAGTGCTTGGGCGAGCGCGATTCGGCCGGGGAGGGCGCGGGCGAGCGCGTCGTAGCGGCAGGCGCTGAAGTCCTGCCGGGAGGCATGCACCGCTGCTGTGATGCTGGATGGGTTGGGGTCCGCGTTGAGTGCCCGGTCCTGCTGCCGGTGCAGTAGCAGGTCTTCCAGGCCGGACAGGCTCGGCTGCGCCGGAGCGTGGGCAGCGGCTGGGGAGCTGAGGACCGCGCTGGTGGTGGCTCCGGCCAGGCCGGCCAGGAGTTCGCGGCGTCGCACCGGGTCGTCCCCCTCTGCACCGAACAGGGCTTGCGCGCCCACCCTACCGGCGCCGGGCCCCTCCGGCGCGGCGCGCTGGTGTGGCGGCGCGAGACCGAGCAGGTGCGGCGGGATGGCCAGGCAGGCCGCAAGCCGCTGGAGCAGCAGCATGTCGCGCATCGGCTGCCTGCCGCGTTCCATCCGGGACAGGGAGGCGGCGGTGTAGCCGACCTGCTTGCCGAGATCGGCAAGTGTGATGTCGGCCGCTCGCCGCGCCAGCCGGACGATCGCCCCGGCGTCGCGGCGGCCGAGGGCGTCACGCATGGCTGCTGAGCGCCAGATCGGATGGGTGTTGTCCACGACTCACCTCCTGCCCCGAGGGCTCATTGTCCCGTCAAAACGTCTTGACAGCACCGGAAGTTGTAAGCCGTTTACGCCGCATGCAAACCGTGTGCGTGGTTCGAGGCTGCCTCTCCCCGTGGAGAGCGAGCTGCGGTGTCCTCGTGAACACGGGCGGCCCGTAGCGGAGCGGGCCGCAAGCACCCCAGTGAGGTGAGTGAGATGAGCGCGCTGACGGTCTTCGGCCGTGCCAGGCGCCGGATGCTGGCAGCGGCTGGCCCTTTGTTGATCTTCGCCATCGGGTTCGGCATGGGCTTCACTCTCGCCGCGGCCTGGGCGACCGCTCCGTAAGCGGCGCCCCGCACGGTTGATCCCCTTCGATCAAAGGCAGGTTCCATGGAGAAAGTGCTCGTCACCGGTGGTGCCGGGTTCATCGGCTCGCACTTCGTGAAGCGTCTGCTGCGCTGCGCAGACATCGCTTCGGTGACTGTGTTGGACGCCCTGACCTACGCCGGGCACATCGAGAATCTGGGCGAGGCGTTCCTGTCGCCCAAGCTGACCTTCATCGAAGGCAACATCCTCGACACCCCGTTGGTGGATGACCTCGTCCGCCGACACACGGCGATCGTGCACTTCGCCGCCGAGTCTCATGTGGACCGCTCGTTCTTCCAGGCGGGCAACTTCGTGACGACGAACGTGCTGGGGACGCAGACCCTCCTGGACGCGGCCAGGCGGCTGGGCACCGGGAGGGTGGTCCACGTCTCCACCGACGAGGTGTACGGGCCGCTGGAGACGGGTGCCGCTACGGAGAGCTGGCCGTTGCGACCCACCGTCCCCTACGCCGCGTCAAAGGCCGCCAGCGATCTCGTGGCGCTGTCCTACTTCCACACCTACGACGTTCCGGTATGCGTCACGCGGTCCTCGAACAACTATGGCCCCTGCCAGCATCCCGAGAAGATCATCCCCTTGTTCATCACCCGCCTGCTGAAGGGCGAGAAGGTCACTCTCCATGGCCGGGGGGAGCATGTCCGCAACTGGCTGCACGTGGAGGACAACTGCCAGGGCATCGAGCGCGCCCTGCGCGACGGCGTCCCGGGCGAGGTCTACAACATCGCCGGCGGCACGGACCTGACGAACACCCAGCTCACCGAGATCATCCTGCGCCTGTGCGGCGCCGACTGGGATGCCGTGAAGTACGTGTCGGACCGCCAGGCCAACGACATCCGCTACGCGATGGACTGCTCGAAGATCACCGAACGTCTCGGCTACCGGCCCCGGCGAGCCCTGGACGAAGGGCTGGCGCAGACCGCGCAGTGGTACCGGGCCAACCCCAGCCGCTGGGCGCCGCTGCTGCGGAACCCGCGTGCGCCCATGGCCACACTCACCGTCCCGGCCACCGGCATCGCAGCCGCCCCCCGCTGACCCTCGCCCCGGAACGAGGAACACATGAGCACGCTCTCCTACGGACGAAACGCCCGCCCCTACCTCTACGGCCAGGAGTTGGAAGCTGTCGCCGAGGTACTGGAGACCGGCCAGTATGGCCACGGTGAGGTCACCGAACGATTCGAGAAGGAGATCGCGTACTTCCTGGGCGTCCCGGACGCCGTCGCGGTCTCCTCGGGCACCGCCGCCCTCCACATCGCTCTCCTGGCCGCCGGTATCGGCCCCGGAGACGAGGTGATCGTCCCCTCCTTCACCTTCTGTGCCACCGTCCACGCCATCGTGGCCAGCGGCGCCGCACCGCGCTTCGCCGAAGTCAACCCGGACACCGGCTGCGTGGACAGCCACAGCATCGCCGAAGCCCTCAACCCAGCGACACGCGCGGTGCTGCCCGTCCTCTACGGCGGCCGGGCGGTCGAGCTGTACGGTCTCCGCGACGAACTGGCCGGGCGCGGAATCACCGTCGTGGAGGACGCCGCCCACGCCTTCGGCTCCTACCAGGGCATCCGGCGCGTCGGCGCCACCGGAGCGCTGACCTGCTTCAGCTTCGGGCCGATCAAGAACCTGACCTGCGGGCAGGGCGGCGCGATCATCCCCCGCGATCCACAAGAGGCGGAGCGGGCCCGCGCGATCCGCCTGCTGGGCATCTCCGCCACCGCCGACGACCGCACCCGCACCACCACCTACCGTGTGCAGGGCATCGGGCTGCGGGCCCACCTGTCGCAGATCAACGCGGCCATCGGCCTCGCCCAGCTTCCGCACTTCAGCACCGCCCAGACCCGGCGCAAGCAGCTGTGGCGGAGCTACGCGACCGCGCTCAAGACCGTGGACGCGGCCATCTTGGTAGACGCCGACGTCGAACACGCCGTTCCGTCGCTGTGCGCCGTGCGCGTGCCCGACCGCGACCGGGTCTTCGACTCCGTGCGCGCCCGCGGCATCGGGGCCGGGACGCACTACCCGCCCAACCACCTCCAGCCCGCCTTCGCCCGCTGGCACCGGCCCCTGCCGGTCACCGAACGCCTGGGACAACAGATCCTGACCCTGCCCTTCCACCAGCACATGAGCGACCACGACGTGCAGGTGACCGTGGCCGCGCTGGCTGAGGCGCTCTCGTGAGGCGGGCCGCTGTCCTCGGCAAGGGGGAGCTGGCCCTCCACGCCTGCCACACGATCGCCCAGCTGCCCGGAACTATCCTGGACACCGTCATCCCTAACACCCCCGAACCGACGTGGGACATCCGGCTCTCCGAACACGTCGCCGAGCGCTGGCCAATCGCCCGGATCATTCCTTCGGGTGACTGGCGCGAACTCGAACCGGGACGCTGCGGCCTCATCTTCAGCGTCCTCTACGACAAGATCATCGGCAGCAGTCTCATCGACGCCACCGAGCAGATCATCAACTGCCACCCCGGCCGCCTGCCCGAGTACCGAGGTGCCCGGCCGGTGAACTGGGCCCTGCGCAACGGCGAAAGCCTGCACGGCATCACCATCCACACCATCGACTCCGGCATCGACTCCGGCCCCGTGCTCGCCGAAGCCGTCTTCTCCATCTGGCCCGAGAGCGACGAAGTACGGGACGTCTGGCAGCGGACCATCCGCTACGGCAAGCACCTCATCTCCGACACCCTGCCCCGACTCAACCGCATCACCCCCAAGCCACAGGACGAAGCCCGGGCAGTGACGCACTACCGCCGCGACAACTATGCGCTCGGCGACCGCAGCGACTGGACCAGGAGCCTGTCCACCGGCAGCACCTGAAACGAGCGGCGGCCCGCTGCTATCGTCCGCGACACCCGTATACCGCCAGCGTCGGCGTGGGGCCGGCACCCCGACGAACGGAACAGTCCTCCGCCGTGACCAGCGACCCCCTCGCCACCCGCATCCGCGGCCTTGATCGGCCCTTCCGCCTCCTCGTCACCGGAGGAGGCACCGGCGGCCACACCTACCCCGCGCTCACCGCGATCCGCGAGACCCAGGCTCGCCTCGCCCAGCACGGCAAGGCACTCGATGTGCTGTGGGTCGGCACCGCGAACAGCCTGGAAGCCAGGGTGGCCCCCGCCGAAGGCATCCCCTTCAAGACCGTGGCCACCGGCAAGATCCGCCGCTCCAGCAATCCGCTCAAGCTGGCCTCACCGGCCAATATCAAGGACATGGGCCGCGTCCCCCTCGGCGTTGCCCAGGCCCGCTCCATCGTCTCGGACTTCCACCCCGACGTGGTGCTGTCCACCGGCGGCTATGTCGCCGTCCCCATCGGCCTGGCCGCCAAGTTCTGCCGCCGTCCCCTGGTCCTCCACGAGCAGACCGTCCGTCTCGGACTGGCCAACCGCGCCCTCGCCCGCGCTGCCACCCAGGTCGCCGTCTCCTCCGAATCCACCCTGCCTCTCCTCCCCGAGGCCGCCCGCGCCACCGCGATCGTCACCGGAAACCCCGTCCGCCCCGAGGTCCTGACAGGCAAACCCGACAAAGCCGTCAGCGCCCTCGGGCTCACCGGCTTCGACCGCACCCTGCCCACCGTGTACGTCACCGGCGGCGCCCAGGGCTCCGCACAGATCAACACCCTGCTCCAAGGCGTCCTGCCCTGGCTCCTCCAATCAGCCAACGTGCTCCACCAGTGCGGCGCGGCCTCCCTCGACCAGTGCCGCCAGCACGCAGACACCCTGCCCCCGCACCTGCGCGCCCGCTACTGGGTCAGCGACTTCATCGGTCCTGAACTCCCCGACGTCCTCGCCCTCGCCGACGTGGTGATCTCCCGCAGCGGCGCCGGCACTATCGCCGAGCTCACCGCCCTCGGCAAGCCCGCCATCCTCATCCCCCTCGCGTCCTCGGCCGGGAACGAACAGGCCCACAACGCCCAACACCTGGAACGCTCCGGCGCAGCCATCGCCCTCACCAAAGAGAACGCCACCACCGACCGGCTCCAGGACGCCCTGGAACCAGTCATCACCTCCCCGGAACGGCGTACCCACATGGCCCACCAGGCCCGCGACCTCGGCCGCCCGGACGCCGCCGCACAGCTGACGACCGCCCTACTGCGAGCCGGGCTCAACTGATGAGTAGTCGGTCC
This sequence comes from Streptomyces sp. O3, assembly GCF_054788135.1. Classification (NCBI taxonomy): domain Bacteria; kingdom Bacillati; phylum Actinomycetota; class Actinomycetes; order Kitasatosporales; family Streptomycetaceae; genus Streptomyces; species Streptomyces sp. O3. The sequence goes on along the minus strand of NZ_JBTVYK010000010.1, from coordinate 76,710 downwards.
TTCCCTTCCTCAGCGGGGCGGCATCGTCGCCGTGCGACAGGGGCAGCGCGTCCAGGAAGCGGCACAGGACTTAACGTCTCTTGGCGTGAAACAGGTCGGTGGGACCGGAAGCGCGCATTCGGCCGGGGAAGCAGGGGAGCCGCGCCGACGATCGCGGATCTCTGCGGGCACTGCGCACACGAAAAGTGCGCCATCGGGCCGAACGGCGACGTATGGCCGTGCGTACTGGGGCGCTTCCTCACGATCGGAAGCGTGCGGGAAACCCCTATCGCTGAAATCTGGTCGGTGAACGTGCCCTCGCCTCACCGCAGAGTTCGGCGTGAGCCCGCCTCATGGTAGAGGCGGGAAGAACACAGGCGGCGGGCGCGCTGTACCGGGTATGACCGAAGACAGAGGGCACCGGATCACCATCGAGCAGGGCACGGACCCCGTACGGGTCACCCACCAGGGCCAGGTCGTCGCGGAGAGCTCCCGCCCGCTGCTACTCCGCGAGACGGGGTACCCCGTGCGCTACTACCTGCCCCCGGACGACGTACGTACAGAGCACCTGACGCCGTCCGAGACCCACACGTACTGCCCCTTCAAGGGCACGGCCTCCTACTGGTCCCTGCCGGGCGCGGCGGACGCGGCCTGGGCGTACCCCGAGCCGAAGCCCGCGGTAGCCCAGATCAAGGACCACTTCTGCTTCTACGACGTCGAAGCCCTGGAGTAGAAGCCGTCTGGGGCCTGTTGCGAAAGTGCTGGTCACAGCCACTCGCTGATGGCCGCGACCAGCACTTTCGCAGCGCTGAAGCTGTTGAGGTACAACGTGGGAATGATCTATCACGTGGTGCCGCTCGCTGAATGGAGCGCCCTGCCCGACCGTCCGTACACGCCTGCTTCCCTCGCGGAGGACGGCTTCGTTCATTGCGCCCCCGACGAGGAGACCACTCTGGCCATCGTCAATGCCTTCTACCGGAACGCGCCGAGGCCGTTGCTGGTGCTGCGTCTTGACGAGGGGATGCTCGCCGCCAGGCTGGAGTGGGAGAAGGCGGTTCCCGCGCCGCCGCCCGAGGTGGCCGAAGATGTTTCGTTCCCCCATCTGTTCGGGCCCGTCAACCGTAATGCCGTCGATCGGATCCTGCAGGTTCAGTGGGACGACGAAGGCCGGGCGACCTGTCTGGCGGAGATGAGCTGAGCGCGGGTGGGCGGCTGCGCTGAGCTGTGAGCCGACGTGCTGGCGTCGCTCCGCCGGATGGACCTGGAGGGTCAGTTCGGCCAGGTGCTCTTGTCCGGGACTGTTGAACAGGTGCAGAAAGGCGGTTCCGACGGGATGGAATCGGCGTCGGACGCAAGCCATGCAAGGCGTCGGCTGTTCGGGCCGTGAGCGGGGTCGGTCAGTGGGTTAAAGGGTTAACGAAAGGCCGGGTGAGCGGACTGTCCCGTGTCCAGCCGCGCCGCGTCCTCGTTGACCTTGCCGAGAGCACGTGACGGGGGCCGGAACGGGGAGAGTACAGGCGGATGTCCTGGGATGAGTGGGAGCGACTGAAGGCCGACGCGGCGGCCGGTCAGCTGCGGCACAGCGGCAAGCCGTGGGCCGACGCCGCGACCGCCGCGCGGGAGCTGCGGGCGAGCATAGCCACGGGCCGGGGTGACCTGCGCCAGGCGCACGGCGGCGTCACCGCCGGGACGCACGGACTCGCCAGCGCGCGTGCCCTGGCAGGCGTACTCGCCTCGTGGGAGAAGCGGCTGGAGTCCGTACGCGACGAGTGCGGGGCGCTGGCACCGAGACTCCGCCAGGCGGCGAAGGACCAGCGCGAAACCGACGCGCGCGTGAAGGCGGGCGTGGACGCGGTGCGGGTTCCGGAAGCCAGCCGGGGACGGTGACGGGGTGCTCACCTGGCAGCAGTTACGGGACCTGGACTGCTCCCGGCTCACGGACGCGGCCGACGGCTGGGGCAAGGTCAGCACCCGCGCCGACGCCGCGCGGGACCGCGTGGACGCGGAGATGACCGGGCGTCTGGCGAAGACCCAGGCGGGCGAGGCCGCGGAGGCGGCGGTGCGACGCCTGCGACGCCTGAACCGGAACTTCACGTACCTGTACACCGAGTGCGGCCTGCTGCGGAGTACCCTGAACGCCCTCGCGCACGAACTCCAGCCGCACCAGCGGCGGCTGAAGGAAGCACTCCAGGACGCCGCGACGCTCAACTTCACGGTGAACCCGAACGGTTCGGTCGACTATCCAGCCGGAGGCCAGAACCTCCTCCCCGGCAGCGGCGGCGCCAAGCACCCCGGCGGCTCGGTCGCGGGCCGCGGTGCCCTCTTCGGCCCGCGCCCCTCGCCAGACGGCGCGCCCCTTCCCGGCGGGAGCGTCCCGCTCCTCCCCCAACTCAACCCCCACCACGGCAAGGCGTCGGACATCGCCGACCGCATCGCCCACGCGGTACGTGAGGCCAACGAGATCGACGCGCGCTTCAGCCGAGCCCTGAACAAGCTCAAGGCCGCGCCGGGTCTCACGGTCAACTCGGCCACGTGGACCGACGCGGCCGGTGACGCGGACGCGGTGCGCGACATCGCGTACGGGTACCTGAAAGACGACTTCCCGCAGGACAAGTCCCCCGCCGAGCGCAAGGAATGGTGGGACAGCCTGCCCCAGGAGCGCCGGGACGAATACCTGGCGGTATACCCCGACCTGATCGGAAACCTCGACGGCATCCCCGCGGAGGTACGCGACGAGGCCAACCGCGACAACCTGCGCCTGCTGATCGGCAAGCTGGAGGACCGGGACGATGAGCGGTCGCAGACCATGCTGGCCGGGCTACGCGTGATCGACCAGAAGCTCCAGGCGGGAGGCGTACCGCCGATGTACCTACTCGGCATCGGCGACGAGGGAAACGGCCGAGCCATCGTGTCTTACGGCAACCCTGACACGGCGAGGAATGTCTCGGCGTTCGTGCCGGGCCTCGGCTCGAAACTGGACACCGAGTTTGCGGGGGATGATGGGCTCAAGCGGGCGTTGGACACTGCACTTGGAGCACAGGAATTCGACGAATCCAGCGCATCAATCGCTTGGCTCGGCTATAACGCACCACAGCTTCCCGCTTCGAACCTGGTCGACAATGCCGCAGTGTCATCAACGAGCTACGCAGACTCTGGAGCATCGTCGTACAACGGATTCATGTCAGGAATCTCGGCCACTAACCAACACCCAGATCCACATATCACCGCGATCGGCCACTCGTACGGCTCCTTGACTGTCGGCCGGGCAGCCCAACAACAAGGCGGAATCCCAGGTGTCGACGACATCATTCTGGTCGGCAGCCCTGGGACTGGTGCGGACTCCGCGGAGGAGTTGAACGTCGGCAAGGGGCATGTCTTCGTCGGAGCGGCCGACAACGACCTGGTCACCCACGTTCCATCCAAGCTACAGGCTGCGGCAGGCCTGGCCTTCCCTGGCCCCATGGGTGCCGCAGCCGCAAAGGTCGCCGATCCAGGTGGTGACGACCTCTGGTTCGGCAAGGATCCAGCTAGCGAAGCCTTTGGTGCCACACGCTTCAAAGTAGACGAGGGTGCACCCGTCATCTCTGGGGGTGTTGAAGCGCATACCAACTACTTCAACCCCGAAGCAGATCGAGTGTCAGCACGGAATATCGCCAAAATCGTCGCTGGATCATCGAGTGAAGTGGAGGGGCAACCGTGGCGCTGAGTCCGAGGCTTCTCATCGTTTGCACATCAGCAATTATCGCGACTGGGTGTGGAACATCAGGGAACTTGACGACAGATAAGCAGAGATGCTCAGACATGGACATGCAGGAGGCAGCTGACCGAGCCGACACCATGCTCGATTCTACATTCGGCGCGATCAAGCCAGAAGTTCAGTGGGCACACCGAGCGACCTCTGAAGGCAACAGGTCCGTCTCGCGGTATCGCACAGTGATGACGATCATCTCGAATGAACGGCGTGGTGCCTTCCTCGGAATTGTTGAGCGATTCTGGAAGAAGAGCGGCTACGTCATCAAGGAGGTGGACGGGAGCGAGGAGCATCCCGCCATCTTCGCCCAGTCCACCGATGGATTCGGCATCACCCTGACCATTGGCGGCAAGGGCCAGGCCTACTTCGTAGTCGACAGCCCCTGTGTCGAGAAGTCCGACGTCGCCGAGCCCACCACTCCGTCAAACTACGAAGGCGAGTACCCGCTCCCCCGCCCCAACATCCACTCCGACTTCTGGTCCGCGGAGACGCCTACACCGCGGCCGTAGTCCTCCGCGTCGTCGCGATCGTTGCTGAGCCGACCACCCTCGTCCCGTCGTACAGGACCACCGCCTGGCCGGGGGCTACGCCGCGGACTGGTTCGGTGAAGGTGACGTTCAGGGTGCCGTCGGGGAGGAGGGACGCCGTTACCGGGGTCTCGTCGCCGTGGGCGCGGAGTTGGGCCGTGTAGGTGCCCTCGCCGGTCGGGGGGGTGCCGCACCAGCGGGGCTTGATCGCGGTGAGGGCGGTGACGTCTAGGGCGGAGGCGGGGCCGACGGTGACCGTGTTGTTCACCGGGGAGATGTCCAGGACGTAGCGCGGCTTGCCGTCGGGGGCCGGGGTGCCGATGCGGAGGCCCTTGCGCTGGCCGATGGTGTAGCCGTACGCGCCCTCGTGGGTGCCGAGCTTCGTGCCTGACTCGTCGACGATGTCGCCCTCCGCCTTGCCGAGGCGGGAGGCCAGGAAGCCGCGGGTGTCGCCGTCCGCGATGAAGCAGATGTCGTGGCTGTCGGGCTTCTTGGCCACCGCCAAGCCCCTGCGCTCGGCCTCCGCGCGGATCTCGTCCTTGGTCGTCACCGTGTCGCCCAGAGGGAACAGGGCGTGGGCGAGCTGGCGGTCGTCCAGGACGCCGAGTACGTAGGACTGGTCCTTGGCCATGTCGGAGGCTCGGTGGAGTTCGCGGGAGCCGTCCTCACGCACCAGGACCTTCGCGTAGTGGCCTGTGCAGACCGCGTCGAAGCCGAGGGCGAGCGCCTTGTCCAGGAGGGCGGCGAACTTGATCTTCTCGTTGCAGCGCAGGCAGGGGTTCGGGGTGCGGCCCGCCTCGTATTCGGCGATGAAGTCGTCGACGACGTCCTCGCGGAAGCGTTCGGCGAGGTCCCAGACGTAGAAGGGGATGCCGATGACGTCGGCGGCGCGGCGGGCGTCGCGGGAGTCCTCGATGGTGCAGCAGCCTCGCGCGCCGGTGCGGAAGGACTGCGGGTTGGCCGAGAGCGCCAGGTGCACTCCGGTCACGTCGTGTCCCGCTTCGGCGGCGCGGGCGGCGGCGACGGCGGAGTCCACGCCGCCGGACATGGCGGCGAGTACGCGGAGGGGGTGCGAGGGGGTCTCAGTCATAACCCATCCAGGGTAAGCGGAACCATCGGGTGGGCCCCAAGCGTTTCTCAGGGGACGGGAGCAGACAGGGCCAGGGGAGGTGCGGGTGTGGGCGGGGTCAGCAGGCGTGCGCTGCTCATCGGGGGCGGCGCCACCGTAGCGGCCGGTACGACGGCCGCCGTGTACGGCGAGGAGCTGTCGCGGCTGTACTGGCGTCTCCCAGGCGTCGACAAGCAGCGCACCGACGGTGAGGTGGATCACCCCGGCGTGAAGTGGGTCGCGGCCTCGCGCGGCAATCTGCGGTACGCGAACCGTCCGTCGGACTACCGGATCGACCGGATCGTGATCCATGTGACACAGGGGAGCTTCGCCACGACGCTGCGGGTGTTCCGCGACCCGCTGCACGCCGCGGCGACGCACTATGTGATCCGCGCCAAGGACGGGCACATCGCGCAGATGGCGCGCGAGCTGGACGTCGCGTTCCACGCGGGGAACCGCGCGTACAACGAGCGCAGTATCGGGATTGAGCACGAGGGGTTCGTCGACAAGCCCGAGTCGTTCACGGATGTGATGTACGAGTCTTCGGCGAAGCTGTCGGCCGACATCTGCCGACGGTACGGGATACCCGTGGACCGGGAGCACATCGTGGGCCATGTGGAGATACCGGGGACCGATCACACGGATCCGGGGCCGCACTGGGACTGGGATCGGTATATGCGGCTTGTGCGGGAGGCTTCGGCCGCGAGTTCGGACGCGAGTTCGGACGCGTAGTCCAGGGCCCGTCAGCCCCCGTCAGCCCCCGTCAGGTCGCCCGGTCAGGACAGGCCTGCCGTCCTCGCTCGTTCCACCGCCGGGCCGATCGCCTGGGCCACCGCGTCGACGTCCGCCTTGGTCGACGTGTGGCCGAGCGAGAAGCGCAGGGTGCCGCGGGCCAGGTCGGGGTCGGTGCCGGTGGCGAGGAGGACGTGGCTCGGCTGGGCGACGCCCGCGGTGCAGGCGGAGCCGGTGGAGCACTCGATGCCCTGGGCGTCCAGGAGCAGGAGGAGGGAGTCGCCCTCGCAGCCGGGGAAGGTGAAGTGGGCGTTGGCGGGGAGGCGTTCGAGCGTCCCCCCGGAGGCCGTGGTCGGCGGGCCGCCCAGGATGGCGTCCGGGACCGCCGCGCGTACCGCCGCGACCAGGTCGTCCCGCAGGCCGCCGATCTCGCGCGCGAACCACTCCTGGCGCTCGGTGGCGATCCGCGCCGCCACCGCGAAGGCGGTGATCGCGGGGGTGTCCAGGGTGCCGGAGCGGACTTGGCGTTCCTGGCCGCCGCCGTGCAGGACGGGGACCGGGGTGTACTCGCGGCCGAGCAGCAGGGCCCCGATGCCGTAGGGGCCGCCGATCTTGTGGCCGCTGACGGTCATCGCGGCGAGGCCGGAGGCCCCGAAGTCGACCGGGAGCTGTCCTACGGCCTGTACCGCGTCGGCGTGCAGGGGGATGTCGAACTCGGCCGCGGCAGCGACCAGTTCCCGGATCGGCTGGACCGTGCCGATCTCGTTGTTGGCCCACATCACGGTGGCCAGCGCCACGTCGTCGGGGTCGCGAGCGATGGCCTCGCGCAGAGCGTCGGGGTGCACCCGGCCCGCGCTGTCCACGGGGAGGTACTCGACGGTGGCGCCCTCGTGCTCGCCGAGCCAGTGCACGACGTCCAGTACGGCGTGGTGTTCGACGGGGCTGGCCAGTACGCGGGTGCGGCGCGGGTCGGCGTCTCTGCGGGCCCAGTACAGGCCCTTCACCGCGAGGTTGTCGGCCTCGGTGCCGCCCGAGGTGTAGACGACCTCGCTGGGTCGGGCGCCGAGTGCGTCGGCGAAGGTCTCGCGGGCCTCTTCGACGGTGCGGCGGGCCCGGCGTCCCGCGGCGTGCAGCGAGGAGGCGTTGCCGACGGCGGTGAGCTGAGCGGTCATCGCCTCGACCGCCTCCGGCAGCATCGGAGTGGTCGCGGCGTGGTCGAGGTAGGCCATGGTGGGCGTAATTCTACTGACCTCGCGCGACCGGTCGGCTCCCCGTCGGCCCCGCGCCCTCGCCAGCCCCACGCCCCCGTCGGCCCCGCGCCCTCGCCAGCCTCACGTGCCCGTCGGCCTCGCGCCCTGTCAGCTCTTCGGCGCTCGGGCCAGTTGGCGGGACTGGGCTACCAGGCGGTCCGCGGTGTCCCAGACCTCGGCGTCCTCCTCCAGGAAGCCGCCCGCCAGGTTGCGGGTGGTGATGGAGACGCGCAGCGGGCCGGGGGCCGGGCGGCAGCGGATGTGGGTGGTCAGCTCGACCGTGGGCACCCAGCCCTTGAGGCCGAGTTCAAAGGCGGTGGGCGGGAGCGCGTCCACCGCGAGAAGGAGGGAGAGCGGGTCGTGGTCGCGGCCGTCCGCGAGGCCGAACCAGGCGCGCATCTCGCCCTTGCCGGAGGGGGCTCCGAGCGCCCAGCCGAGCGTCGCCGGGTCCAGTTTCAGCCACAGGCGGTCGGTGATCGCGGAGGATCCGGGGATGGGGGCGGGGGCGTCGTCCGGGCCGAAGCACTGGTCGACCGGGGGGATGACGGGCGGGGTCGCGGTGGTGCGGACGTCGTCGGTGAGCGCGTCCAGGTCGCCGTAGGAGGCGACGGCCCGGATGCGCTCGACCTCGCGGCCCTGCTCCTCGTCGTACTGGAAGAGGGACGCCTGTCCGGTGGACAGGGTGCGGCCAGTGCGGACCGTCTCGGTGCGGATGACGGCGGGGCCCGGCTGGGACGCCGTCAGATAGTGCGCCGAGATCGTGAACGGGTGCGGGTGCGGCAGTGCCTCGCCCAGCGCGCGGCCGAGCAGGGCCAGCAGATAGCCGCCGTTGACGGCGGTGATGATCGTCCAGCCAGCGGAGAGGTCGGCGTCGTAGACGCCGGGCTCGCGCAGGGTCACCGCGGTGTCGCGGTCGAACTCGCTGTCGCCGATGGCTGCGCTCGTCGTCTTGGCCGCCGCCTCAGTTATGCCCTGGGTCATGCCGTGTACGGTACAAGAAGAAACTACTAAGCGGTAGCTTTTTGTTGAATCTCACGCCTCGCCCTCCACTCCGGCCGACCTTCGGTTCCAGGCACGCGGGGCTCGCCAGTGGTAGCGGATCGCGAGCAGCCGCAGCAGGAACGTGGTGACCACGGCCAGCCCGTTGGTGGCCGGGTTCAGCGCGTCGAAACGGATGCAGACGACCACGATCACCGCTCCGACGATCGCCGGTACCGCGTACAGGTCGCGGTCCCAGCGCAGCAGCGACGGCGTCTCGTTGGCGAGTACGTCGCGCAGCACACCGCCGCCCACGGCCGTGGCCAGGCCCAGCGAGGCGGACGCGGTCAGGCCGAGCCCGTGTTCGTACGCCTTGACGGTGCCGGTGACGCTGAAGAGGCCGAGCCCGGCCGCGTCGAAGACGTTCACGGCGCCGTTGATCCGCTCCACCTCGGGGTGCAGGAAGATCACCAGGGTCGCCGCGACCAGCGGGGTCACGAAGTAGCCGAGCTCCGTGAACGCGGCGGGCGGCACCGCGCCGATCATCAGGTCGCGGAAGATGCCCCCGCCCAGGGAGGTGACCCCGGCCATGACCGCGATGCCGAACACGTCGAAGTTCTTGCGGACGGCGAGCAGCGCCCCGGAGATCGCGAAGACGAAGATCCCGGCGAGGTCGAGCCAGTGCTGGACGGACGGCGAGAAGAGGTCGGAGAGGTCGGTGAACGCGGTGAGCGCGGAGGCGTCAGCGAGCACGGAGGCGTCAGCGAGGGAGCTGACGGCAGTGAGGGAGGCGAGGGCGGGGATGTCCAGGGGCACCCGGTCATTGTGCCGGGTGCCCCTGGAATCTCACGGCGCGGCTGCGCCCGCCTTCTCCACCGGCTCGTCGCCGTTCCCGGCCCGCGTCCCGGCGGCCGCCTCACCGGCGCGCTTCACGGTCCCGGCCGCGATCTCGGCGGCGTAGTGGCAGGCGACCTTGTGCCCGCCGCCGAGGTCGGTGAGCGCCGGGCGCTCGGTGGCGCACAGCGTGTCCTGCTTCCACGGGCACCGCGTGTGGAACCGGCAGCCCGCGGGCGGGTTGGACGGCGACGGCAGGTCGCCGTGGAGCAGGATCCGCTCCCGGCTGTCCTCGACGGCGGGGTCGGGGATCGGCACGGCCGACATCAGCGCCTTGGTGTACGGGTGCTTGGGCTCCGCGTACAGCGCGTCGCTCGGCGCCTCTTCCACCAGTGAGCCCAGGTACATCACGCCGATCACGTCGGAGATGTGCCGCACCACGGCGAGGTCGTGGGCGATGACGACATACGTCAGGCCCAGTTCCCGCTGGATCTCCTCCAGAAGGTTGACCACCTGCGCCTGGATGGACACGTCGAGCGCGGAGACCGGCTCGTCGCAGATGATCACATCGGGTTCCAGGGCGAGCGCACGGGCGATGCCGATGCGCTGGCGCTGGCCGCCGGAGAACTCGTGCGGGTAGCGCGACAGGGCGTTCTCGGGCAGGCCGACCTTCTCCAGGATGCGCAGGATGCGCTCCCGCCGCTCCTGCTTGTCGGCGCCGATGCCGTGCGCCTCCATGCCCTCGGCGAGCGTCGACTCGATGTTCTGCCGCGGGTCCAGGCTGCCCAGCGGGTCCTGGAAGACCATCTGCAGCCGTCGCCGGTACTGGCGCATCTCCTCGGGGGGCAGCTTGGCCAGGTCGGTGCCGTCGAAGACGACCTCGCCGCCGGTGACGTCGACCAGCCGCAGGACGGCCCGGCCCAGCGTGGTCTTGCCGCAGCCGGACTCGCCGACCAGGCCGTACGTCTGGCCCGCCTCGACGGAGAGCGAGACGCCGTCGACGGCGTACACATGGCCGACCGTGCGGTCGAAGAAGACGCCCTTCTTGACCGGGAAATGGACCTGGACACCGTTGAGTTCGAGCAGACTCACGACGTGGCCTCCGTCTTCTTGAGATCTGCCTTCGCGGGATCCGCCTTCTCGGGATCCGCCTTCTCGGGATCCGCCTTCTTGGACTCGGCGGCCGCCGACTCGGGCTCCGCGGTCGTCGGCTCACTCGCCGACCCGGCCTCAGGCAGTACGGGGTTGACGCACCGCACATGGTGGGCGGGCACCCGCGGTTCGGTCAGTTCGACGGCGCCGCTGAGGCACTCCAGGGTGTAGGAGTCGCAGCGGGGCGCGAAGGCACAGCCGTCCGCCCAGTCGATCCGGTCGTTGATGGAGCCCCGGATCGGCTTGAGCGGCTCGCCGCGCGGCGCGTCCAGGCGCGGGATGGAGCCGAGCAGCCCGTGCGCGTACGGGTGGGTCGGCGCGTCGAACAGCTCACGCCGCCCGGCCGACTCGACCACCTTGCCCGCGTACAGGACGTTGACCTGGTCGCACAGCCCGGCGACCACCCCGAGGTCGTGGGTGATCATCAGCAGTGCGGTGCCCTCCTCGTCGACGAGTTCCTTGAGGAGTTCCAGGATCTGCGCCTGGATCGTCACGTCGAGCGCGGTGGTCGGCTCGTCCGCGATCAGCAGCCGGGGCGCGCAGGCGACGGCCATGGCGATCAGCGCGCGCTGGCGCATGCCGCCGGAGAGCTGGTGCGGGTATTCCTTGAGCCGCCTGGTCGGGTCGGGGATGCCGACGCGGTCCAGGAGCTGGGCGGCCTCCTTGCGGGCCGCGTCGCCCTTCAGGCCCCGGTGCCGGGAGAGGATCTCGGTCACCTGAACGCCGATCGGGACGACCGGGTTCAGCGAGGACAGCGGGTCCTGGAAGATCATGGCCAGTTGGGAGCCGCGCAGGTCGCGCAGCTGGCTCTGGCTCATGGTGAGCAGGTCGCCGCCGTCGAAGTCGGCCCGTCCGCCGAGCCGTACGCCACGGCTGGGCAGCAGGCCCATCAGCGCGAGCGAGGTGACGGACTTGCCGCAGCCGGACTCGCCGACCAGGCCCACGACCTGGCCTTGGTCGACGTCGAAGGACACCCCGGACACGGCCTGGACGTCCTTGCGGCCGCGCCCGGTGAACGTGATGGACAGTTCGTCCACAGAAAGCAACGCCATGTCATCAGCTCCGCAGTTTCGGGTCGAGCGCCTCGCGCATGGCCTCGCCGAGCAGGGTGAAGCCGAGGGCCGTGATGATGATGCCCACCGCCGGGTAGACCGCGAGCATCGGCGCCTGGTCGAAGTACTTCTGCGACTGGGCGAGCATCACGCCCCACTCCGGAATCGCGGCGTCCGGGTTGCCGAGGCCCAGGTACGACAGCGCCGCGGCCTCGATGATCGCGGTGGCCAGGCTCAGCGTCACCTGGACGATCACCGGGCTCAGCGAGTTGGGCACGATGTGCGCGAGCACGATACGCCGTCTGCGCACTCCGAGCGCCCTGGTGGCGAGTACGTAGTCGGAGCCGCCCTGGGCGAGCATCGAGCCGCGCAGCAGCCGGGCGAAGATCGGGATCTGCACCACGCCGACGGCGATCATGACGGTGGTGAGGCTCTGTCCGAGCACCGCCGCGATGCTGACCGCGAGCAGCAGCGAGGGCAGCGCCAGCATCATGTCGATGAAGCGCATGATGACGGAGTCGATACGGGCGCCCGCCTTGCCGCCGAGCGTGGCGGCGGCGCCGGACGCGGTGCCGATGAGGACGCCGACGGTCAGGCCGAGCAGCGTGGAGACGATGCCGACGAGCAGCGTCTGCCGGGCGCCGACCAGGATGCGGGAGAACTCGTCGCGGGCCAGGTGGTCGAGGCCGAACCAGTTCTCGGCGCGCATGCCGACGAAAACGCCCTGGTTGGTACGGACTTCACCGCGCCACAGCTGGCCGGTGGGGTCGTGCGGGGCGACCCAGGGTCCGATGACGGCGAGGATCACGAACATGGCGATGATCACGGCGCCGATGAGGGCCATCTTGCTGGCCTTGAGCCGCCGCATCGCCTCGACCCAGAGGCTGGAGCCCATGCTGGTCTCGTTCTGGGCGGTGAGTTCCGCGAGGCGGTCGATCTTGTCGGTCTTGGTGCTCATCAGTGCACCCGCACTCTCGGATCGATGAGGCTGTAGGCCAGGTCGACGAGCAGGTTGATGAGGACGAAGACCAGGGCGATGAAGAGGATGAAGCCCACCAGGACGGGGTAGTCACGGCCGTCGATGGCGCGCTTGAGGAAAGAGCCGATGCCGCCGAAGGCGAACACCGACTCGGTGAGGACCGCGCCGGAGAGCAGGCTTCCGGTGAGCAGGCCGACCGAGGTGACCACCGGCAGCAGCGCGTTGCGCAGGACGTGCCGGCCGCGTACGACGCGCTGGTGCAGGCCCTTGGACTCGGCGGTGCGGATGTAGTCCTCGCCGAGCACCTCCAGGACGCTGGCGCGGGTCATCCGGACGATCACGGCGAGCGGGATCGAGGAGAGCGCGACGGCGGGCAGCACCAAGTGGGTGATCGCGTCCCAGGACGCGTCGAACTCCCCGGTGAGGACGCCGTCCAGGACGAAGAAGCCGGTCACCTCGGTGGCGTCGATGCCGGTGGACTGGCGGCCGAAGCTGGGGAACCACCCCAGTTCGACGGCGAACAGGGCCCGGAGCAGGAAGGCCAGGAAGAAGACCGGGATGCAGATGCCGAGCAGCGATCCGGATACGGCTGCCACGTCGAGCCAGCCGCCGCGCCGCCGGGCGGCGAAGTAGCCGAGCGGCACGCCCACGGCCACGGCGATCAGGATGGCCGAGACGCCGAGTTCCACGGTCGCCGGGAAGCGCAGGACGAACTCGTCCCACACCGGCTGGCCGGTCTGTGCCGAGGTGCCCAGGTCAAGCTGGACCAGCCGCTTCAGGAAGCGGCCGTACTGGATGTACCAGGGCTGGTCGAGTCCCAGCGCGGCCTCGATCTGCCGTACGTCCTCGGCCGACGCCCGTTCGCCCAGCATGGCCGCGGCGGGCCCGCCGGGGAGCCTGTTCAGCCAGATGAACAGCAGGACGGACAGGCCCAGCAGGGTGGGTATCAGCTGTAGCAGTCTTCGTACGACGAGTCGCAGCACCCCGCATGCCCCTTTCTCGCTCTAAGCAGCGCGTCCGCCCGGCCGCCGGGGTGGCCGGGGCCGGACGGACGCGTGCTGATCGGGTGGTACGTGTATTTCGTGTGGCGCCTGTTTCGTGTGGCGCCGTTCGGCGCTTACTTCTTGAAGGTGATCTCGCCGAAGTTCTCCTGCGTCAGCGGGGAGACCTTGGGCGGGTTCACGTTCTTGGCGAACGCGAGGCCGGGCGGGGACGAGGAGATCGGGACGCCCGGAATGTAGTCCATGACGACCTCGTTGGCGGCCTTGTAGAGCTCGGTGCGCTTGGCGGCGTCGGGCTCGGCGGAGGCCTTCTTCAGGGCGCCGAAGACCTTGTCGTCCTTGAAGCCCCACTGCTTGTCGTAGCTGTCGAACCAGGTGCCGATGAAGTTGTAGGCGTCGTTGAAGTCACCGGTCCAGCCGAACAGGTACATCGGGCACTCACCGGTGGTGACGGCGTTGACGTAGTCCGGGTTCCACTTCATGGCGCGCGGCTTGACCTTGATGCCGGCCTTCTCCAGGTCGGCCTTCATCAGCTCGTACATGTCGGCCGGGGCGGGCATGTATGGGCGGGTGACCTCGGTCGGGTAGCAGAACTCGATCGTCGGGCTCTTCTCACCGGCCTTGGCGAGCAGGTCCTTGGCCTTCTTCACGTCGTAGTCGTACGTGGTGACCTTGTCCGAGTAGCCCGCCACCGTGTCCGGGATGAACTGGGTGGCGACCACGCCGCCTTCGGGCAGCTGGGTGTCGACGACGTTCTTCCGGTCGATCGCGTGCGCGATCGCCTGCCGGACCTCCTTCTTCCGCAGCGGCCCGGCGCCCTCGTTGTCCTGGGTGAAGCCCAGGTAGAAGATGTTGAAGACGTCGCGGACGGGCGTCTGGAAGCCGTCCTTGCTCAGCGTCTCGACGTCGGCGGGCGCGACCAGGTCGTAGCCGTGGATGTCACCGGCCTGGAGTGCCTGGCGGCGGCCTTCCTCGGTGTCGATGGTGCGGAAGACGAGCTTGTCGACGCCGGCCTTGTCGCCCCAGTAGTCGTCGAAGCGCTCAAGGGTGATCTCCTTGTTGCCCTTGTTCCACTTCGAGATCTTGAACGGTCCGGTGCCCGCGACGTCCCCGGCCTTCTGGCTGTACTCGGGGCGCGTGATCGAGTCGCCCTCGCCCTTGGCGCCCTGCGCGGCGTAGACGTCGATCGACTTCGGCGAGTGGATGGCGAGCGCCTGGAGCGAGAAGCCGCCGGGCAGGTTCGCGGTGGCTTCCTTCACCTTGATGACGGCCGTCAGCTCGTCGTCGGCGGTGCAGCCCGCGTAGTTGGCGGGCGGGGTGTCCTCGTCCTCGTTCTTGGCGAAGCCGCCCATGATGGCGCGCCAGTAGTAGGCGAGGTCGGCGTTCTGGTCCGCACCGGTCTTGTTGAACCAGAAGTCGTAGTTCTTGCAGACCGCTTCGGCGGTGAGCTTCTCGCCGTCGTGGAACTTCACGCCCTTGCGGAGGTTGAACGTCCACTCGGTGCCGGCGTCGTTGGACGACCACTTCTCGGCGAGTCCGCCGACCAGCTTGGTGCCGCCCGGCTCGTGCTCGATGAGGGCCTCGAAGGCCTGGCGGGTGATGCGGAAGGTCTCGCCGTCGGACGCCAGCGCCGGGTCGAGGGAACTCGGGTCGCCGGCCGCGCCGAAGACGAAGGTGTCACCGCCGCCGCTCGTGTTGCCGTCGTCGCCGCCGTCCTTGTCACGCTCGCTGGCGCATCCGGTGGCGATCACGGCGACCGCGAGGGCCGCGGTGACCGCGCGCGCAGCGCTCTTTCTCAGTATTCGCATGGTTTCCCCTGATCGGCGGAGCCGAGAGACAGTCAACTTCGCCGCACCATACAGTCACCGCTCACCATGGTGAACGGTCCGCATAGCGGTGATATCCATCTGAGACCCAGGAGCCCAACAAACCGGACATGCAAGGGATATGACCCCCAGAACGGGTCAGTACCCGCCGGGATCAGTACGTACTGGGCGCGGCGGGAGGATAGCCGTACCCCGCGGCGGGCGCGGGCGGCGCCGGGGCGTGCGCCTCGCGATCGTAGAACGGGCGGGCGCTCGCCCGCAGCCACATCACCACCGGGTCGTACGCGTCCGACATCGCCACGGTCGACACCGGCAGCCCGTCCGGGACCGCCGCGACCGACTTCCGCATCATCGCGCGCACCGCGTCCACCGACGCGGGCCGGGTGTCGTACACATCGAGTCCGATGGCCAGATACGGCTGGCCGAGCGCGGGCTGCACCCAGGCGCGCCGCAGCGAGCGGACCGCCGGGGTGTGGTGCGCGTGCTGGCTGAGCTGGGCGTAGAACTGCGGGAGGTCGATGGCCGGTTCGGACAGCCGCAGCGGGCCCGCGGGCAGCCGGTCGAGGCCCGCCGCGACACGGCGCAGGTCGGGCCAGGGGACGCCGACGCCGCCGCCCGGTGCGTGCGGGTTGAGCCAGAGGCCGTAGTGCTCGGGGTAGAGGGCGCGGGCGACGTCCAGGCCGCGGACGACCTCGTGCGCGCGGCTCCAGCCGGAGGCCGCGAGTTCCCGTGCGGAGGTCACACAGGGGGCGTAGCCGACGCCGTCGACCTCCATGTGCCCGTACTGGGCGTCGGGCGATCCGGCCTGGCCGTGCCAGAGCAGCATCCAGAGCTGTCCGTCGGCGGGGTCGGCGAGCGCCCCGAGGAGCGCCTCGTACGCGTCGTAACGCCCAGGCGTCACCTGGCGCAGCATCTGCTCGATCCGCCCGGCCGCAGCCGCGCCCGACGCGCTCACCGTCGACCGGCCCCCTTCCGCCACAGTCTCGTAGTCCCGCTAGTCCCGTACACCATCGACGCTTCTCCCCGCACCGGGCGACCCGGTCAGCCCCTGGGTGACCTCTGGCGAGGGAACCAGCTTATGCGGCCCCACCGACAGCGGCTCAGGACTCCCGGTGCTCCCGGTGCTCCCGGTCGTAGAACGGCCGTACCTTGTCCCGCATCCAGTCGCCGACGGGGTCCTGGGTCATGTCGAGCAGCACCAGGTTCACCGGCCAGGTCACCGGGACGCGGCCCAGCGCGCGGCCGAGTGCGTCCATGGGGAGGTTACGGGCGGGACCGTCCCACTGCGAGACCTCCACGCCGACGAACAGCACCGGATCGTCGCCCTCGACGCTCGCCAGGCAGCGGCGCGCGGTGCGCACCACGCCGGTCGCGGCGAACTCCTCGGCGGCGGCGGACAGGAAGTCCACCGGGTCGACCTGCCAGTCCGGCTCGAAGAGCCGGACCCGGCCGCCACTGGCCGGGCCGTCCAGCGGGGTGCGCCCGACCCGGCACAGCTCGGCCACGCCCGCGGGCGGCAGCGGGACGCCGACCGCGCCGTCCGGGTTGACGGCGATCCCGACCTGCGGCGGCAGCCCGCGGGCGAACTCGACGGCGGGCGCGACGGTGAAGCTCATATGCTCGCCGACGACCTGCCGGAACTGCCGCTCGGAGCTGAAGACCGGGACGTAGGCGGCACCGCCCAGCTCCATCATGGGCAGGTCGAGGTCCGGGCTGTCCGGGCCGCCGCCGCTCGGCAGCGGCACCCAGAGCTGGCTGCGCCCGAGTACTTCGACGAGGCTGCTGACCACGGAGGGTGACGGCTCGGCGTCGACCGAGGCCGCGAGGACCTCCTCCAGCTCGTTGCCCGGCCAGCCCTCGCCGGGAAGGCCGTACGCGTCCGCTGCGCCCTGCGCCGGAATGTCCATCTCCGTAACCTGCCCGCTCGCCCTTGCTCACTCCGCGCCGCCCGAGGGCCGGGGGCGCGATCCAGCCCTCGCCCGCGCGATCTCGGGCGCGGGTGACCTAGACCTTAACGCCGGGGCGGGACGGCTCGCGGGGGGACGTGCAATGATGTGCCCGCCAACTGCATACCGGCCGCTTGAATCCGCGCGGGAGAGTTCCTGGCCTTGACCGGCCGGGGCGCCGAAGGAGCAAGATCCTCCCTTGAATCTCTCAGGCCCCGTACCGCGTGGACGAGGCAACTCTGAAAAGCGGGTCGGACCGTACCTGGTCCGGCTCCACCCAAGGTGCAAGCCCCTGTCCGCGCGTCCGTGTGGCCGGGGCGAACCTCTCAGGTTTTGATGACAGATGGGGAGGATTCTCGTCCTCGCCCGTCATGCCCTGGGAGCTCTCACCATGACCAACGCCCCACGCCTCACCGCACTCGACGCCCTGCACCGGTCGCTGGGCGCGACCATGACCGACTTCGCGGGCTGGGACATGCCGCTGCGGTACGCCAGTGAGCGCGACGAGCACAACGCCGTGCGCACCAAGGCCGGACTCTTCGACCTGTCGCACATGGGCGAGATCACGGTCACCGGCCCCGAGGCCGTCGACCTGCTGAACTACGCCCTGGTCGGGAACATCGGCTCGGTCGGCGCCGGACGCGCCCGCTATACGATGATCTGCCAGGAGGACGGCGGGATCGTCGACGACCTGATCGTCTACCGCCTCGGCGACGCCGACGCCGCCCCCGCGTACATGGTCGTGGCGAACGCGGGCAACGCCCAGACGGTCCTGGACGCGCTGACCGCCCGCGCCGAGGGCTTCGACGCCGTCGTACGGGACGACCGGGACGCGTACGCGCTGATCGCCGTGCAGGGCCCCGAGTCCCCCGGCATCCTGAAGTCGGTCACCGACGCCGACCTGGACGGCCTGAAGTACTACGCGGGCCTGCCGGGCACGGTGGCCGGGGTGTCCGCCCTGATCGCCCGCACCGGCTACACCGGCGAGGACGGCTTCGAGCTGTTCGTGGCGCCCGCCGACGCCGAGCAGCTGTGGCAGGCGCTGACCGAGGCGGGCGCGCCCGTCGGGCTGATCCCCTGCGGCCTGTCCTGCCGTGACACGCTGCGCCTTGAGGCGGGCATGCCGCTGTACGGGCACGAGCTGACCACCGCGCTGACGCCGTTCGACGCGGGCCTGGGCCGGGTCGTGAAGTTCGAGAAGACCTCGCACGGCGACGACTTCGTCGGCCGTGCCGCGCTGGCCGCGGCCGCCGCGAAGGCGGAGACCGCGCCGCCGCGCAAGCTGGTCGGCCTCATCGCCGAGGGCCGCCGGGTGCCGCGCGCCGGATACCCGGTGGTCGCGGCCGACGGCACGGTGATCGGCGAGGTCACCTCGGGCGCCCCGTCGCCGACGCTGGGCAAGCCGATCGCGATGGCGTACGTGGACGCCACGCACGCCGCGCCGGGCACGGCCGGGGTGGGCGTGGACATCCGCGGCAAGGCGGAGCCGTACCAGGTGGTGGCTCTGCCGTTCTACAAGCGCGAGAAGTAACGCTTCTCCCGTCCCCTTGGGCATCTCTTGAGTACCTCTCGGGCACTTCTTGAGGACCTCTGGGTGCCTCTGGGCGCCTCTTGAGTACCTCGTTCACCACCACTCCCCCGCGTACAGGAGAATTCAGGCCATGAACAACCCCCAGCAGCTGCGTTACAGCAAGGAGCACGAGTGGCTGTCGGCCGCCGAGGACGGCGTGTCGACGGTCGGCATCACGGAGCACGCGGCGAACGCGCTCGGTGACGTCGTCTTCGTCCAGCTCCCGGAGGTCGGGGACACCGTCACCGCGGGCGAGACCTGCGGCGAACTGGAGTCCACCAAGTCGGTCAGCGACCTCTACTCGCCGGTCACCGGTGAGGTCACCGAGGCCAACCAGGATGTCGTGGACGACCCGTCCCTGGTCAACACCGCCCCGTTCGAGGGCGGCTGGCTGTTCAAGGTGCGGATCTCGGAGGAGCCGAAGGACCTGCTCTCCGCGGACGAGTACACCGAGTTCTCCGGTTCCTGAGCCGCCTGAGCCTTCCTTCGCTTCCTGAGAATCCAAGGACGTATGCCGATGTCGCTTCTCAACTCCTCCCTGCACGACCTCGACCCGGACATCGCCGCCGCGGTCGACGCCGAGCTGGACCGCCAGCAGTCCACCCTGGAAATGATCGCCTCGGAGAACTTCGCTCCGGTCGCGGTCATGGAGGCCCAGGGCTCGGTCCTGACCAACAAGTACGCCGAGGGCTACCCCGGCCGCCGCTACTACGGCGGTTGTGAGCACGTCGACGTGGTCGAGCAGATCGCCATCGACCGCATCAAGGCGCTGTTCGGCGCCGAGCACGCCAATGTGCAGCCGCACTCGGGCGCGCAGGCCAACGCGGCCGCGATGTTCGCGCTGCTGAAGCCGGGCGACACGATCATGGGTCTGAACCTCGCGCACGGCGGGCACCTGACCCACGGCATGAAGATCAACTTCTCCGGGAAGCTGTACGACGTGGTCGCGTACCACGTCGACGAGCAGACCGGGCAGGTCGACATGGCCGAGGTCGAGCGCCTGGCCAAGGAGTCCAAGCCGAAGCTGATCGTCGCGGGCTGGTCGGCGTACCCGCGTCAGCTGGACTTCGCCGCGTTCCGGCGGATCGCCGACGAGGTCGGCGCGTACCTGATGGTGGACATGGCCCACTTCGCGGGCCTGGTCGCGGCGGGGCTGCACCCCTCTCCCGTGCCGCACGCGCATGTGGTCACCACGACCACGCACAAGACGCTGGGCGGCCCGCGCGGCGGTGTGATCCTGTCCACGCAGGAGCTCGCCAAGAAGATCAACTCCGCGGTGTTCCCCGGCCAGCAGGGCGGTCCGCTGGAGCATGTGATCGCCGCGAAGGCGGTCTCCTTCAAGGTCGCCGCGTCCGACGACTTCAAGGAGCGCCAGCAGCGCACCCTGGAGGGCGCGCGGATCCTCGCCGAGCGCCTGGTCCAGGACGACGCCAGGGCGGCGGGCGTGAACGTGCTCACCGGCGGCACGGACGTGCACCTGGTCCTGGTCGACCTGCGCGAGAGCGAGCTGGACGGGCAGCAGGCCGAGGACCGGCTGCACGAGGTCGGCATCACGGTCAACCGCAACGCGGTCCCGAACGACCCGCGGCCGCCGATGGTCACCTCGGGGCTGCGGATCGGCACGCCCGCGCTGGCGACGCGCGGCTTCGGCGCGGACGACTTCCGCGAGGTCGCGGACATCATCGCCGAGGTGCTCAAGCAGTCGGCCGACACCGAGTCGCTGAAGGCGCGGGTGGCGGCCCTGGCCGCGAAGCACCCGCTGTACCCGGCCCTGTAGCGGCCCCGCCGCAGGGGCTGCGGGGACGGGGCCGTCCCCGTTGCCCCTGGGCTCTGCGGGCGTACGTCGCGCCCGCAGAGCCCAGGCGTCGCACGCCGCGCCCACAGGCCCCAGGGGGAGCGTCGCCCCTGGGGTGGGTTTCGGGGTGCCCCGCCCCGGCTGTACCCCAAGCCGCAAATCCGTGCTTGTCGGGAGTTTCCCCGTACGCGTTACGCTCGAAGCCCGGACGTCATCCGCGTACCGCAGGCCTCAGTGCCGCCTCCTGCCCCTCCCCCGCACATCCCCCCACGAGCAGACAAGGGAGTCCGCCGCCGTGGCCATCTCCGTATTCGACCTCTTCTCCATCGGCATCGGCCCGTCCTCGTCCCACACGGTCGGTCCGATGCGGGCCGCCCGGATGTTCGTGGGCCGCCTGAAGAAGGACGGACTGCTCGCCCAGACCAGCGCGGTGCGCGCGGAGCTGTTCGGCTCGCTGGGCGCCACCGGGCACGGTCACGGCACGCCCAAGGCGGTACTGCTCGGCCTGGAGGGCCACTCGCCGCGCACCGTCGACGTGGAGATCGCCGACGACGAGGTCGCGCGGATCCGCTCCACCGGCAGGCTGCGGCTGATGGGCGCGGAGATAGGCGACGCCCACGAGATCGACTTCGACGAGCCGAACCAGCTGATCCTGCACCGCCGCCGCTCGCTCCCGTACCACGCCAACGGCATGACCCTGTTCGCGTACGACGCGGCGGGCGCGCCGCTGCTGGAGAAGACGTACTACTCGGTGGGCGGCGGCTTCGTCGTCGACGAGGACGCGGTGGGCGAGGACCGGATCAAGCTCGACGACACCGTGCTGAAGTACCCGTTCCGCAGCGGTGACGAGATGCTGCGGATGGCCCGCGAGACGGGCCTGTCCATCTCCTCGCTGATGCTGGAGAACGAGAAGGCCTGGCGCACCGAGGACGAGATCCGCGCGGGCCTGCTGGAGATCTGGCGGGTGATGCAGGCCTGTGTCTCGCGCGGCATGTCCCGCGAGGGCATCCTGCCGGGCGGCCTGAAGGTGCGCCGTCGCGCCGCGTCGTCCGCCCGGCAGCTGCGCGCCGAGGGCGACCCGGTGCTGCACCGCAGCGAGTGGACGACGATCTACGCGATGGCGGTCAACGAGGAGAACGCCGCGGGCGGCCGCGTGGTGACCGCGCCGACCAACGGCGCCGCGGGGGTGCTGCCCGCCGTGCTGCACTACTACATGCACTTCGTGCCGGGGGCCGACGAGGACGGCATCGTCCGCTTCCTGCTCGCGGCGGGCGCCATCGGCATGCTGTTCAAGGAGAACGCCTCGATCTCCGGCGCGGAGGTCGGCTGCCAGGGCGAGGTCGGCTCGGCCTGCTCGATGGCGGCGGGCGCGCTGGCCGAGGTGCTCGGCGGCTCCCCCGAGCAGGTGGAGAACGCCGCGGAGATCGGCATGGAGCACAACCTGGGCCTGACCTGCGACCCGGTCGGCGGCCTGGTCCAGATCCCGTGCATCGAGCGGAACGGCATGGCGGCGGTGAAGGCGGTCACCGCGGCGCGGATGGCGATGCGCGGCGACGGCAGCCACAAGGTGTCTCTGGACAAGGTCATCAAGACCATGAAGGAGACCGGCGCGGACATGAAGGTCAAGTACAAGGAG
Source organism: Streptomyces sp. O3 (assembly GCF_054788135.1). Classification (NCBI taxonomy): domain Bacteria; kingdom Bacillati; phylum Actinomycetota; class Actinomycetes; order Kitasatosporales; family Streptomycetaceae; genus Streptomyces; species Streptomyces sp. O3. The sequence continues at coordinate 54,594 of NZ_JBTVYK010000010.1, read as the reverse complement.
ACGGCGCGCGGCGGCCTCGCGGTGAACGTCATCGAGTGCTGATCACGTCCGAAGGTGCCTCCGCCCTTCCGCCCCCGTGACGCCTGTCCGCCCGTGATGCCGGGAGCGCGTGCCGCGGTTAGCTTTGCCCCATGGGTCGCGTGACGTGGCAGCTGACGCGGCGCCGGCTGCGCGCCCCCTCCGTCTGGTCGCTGCCGGTGGTCCTGCTGGGGGTGGGGCTGTTCCTGTCCTGGCTGTTCCCGTTGATCGACCGCGAGGTCACCTATCTGGAGCACGAGCTCGGCGAGACCTTCTTCCGCTACCTGGACGCCGGGTCGATGGCCACGCTGCTGTCCGCCGTGGCGGGCGGCATGATCACCCTGACCGGTCTGGTCTTCACGGCGATCACCCTGGCCATGCAGTTCGGCGGCTCGCAGCTGTCGGTGCGCGTGGTGCCGATGCTTCAGCAGGACCGGGTGATGCGCTGGGCGATGGGCACCTTCATGGCCACGTTCGTGTACACCCTGATGATCTCGGTGCGGCTCGCGGTGGGCCAGGAGGACTACCGGCCGGTGATCTCGATGTTCTTCGCGATCCTGCTCTCGGTGGTCTGCGCGGTGCTGTTCTTCGCGCTGGTGGCGCGGGTGACGAGCACGCTGAACTCGGGGAAGCTGCTGAGTCTCCTCGCCGCGGAGGGGCGCCGGGCGGTGGAGCGTACGCATCCGCAGCACCCGATCCCGGTGACCCCGGCGGCCGGGGCGCCGGTCGCCGAGCCGCCCCCTCCGCCCACCGGTTCCGCCGCCGGTTCCGACGCCGCGCCTGAGGTGATCCGGCTCGGCGCGCCGCCCCGGCGCGGGCAGATCCTGATCGCCTGCCACCGGGAGGGCCTGGAGCGGCTGGCCCGCAGGTCCGGCGCCCGAATCCAGCTCGTGCCGGTGTTCGGGGACTTCGTCGCGCAGGAGGCCCCGCTGTTCCTCGTGCGTCCGGGTACGACGCCGGTACGCCGCGACGAGCTGACCCGCTGCCTGCTGTTCGGCGCCACGTACAGCGCGAGCATCGACCCGGCCGGGGCGCTGCGCTCGTTCGTCGACATCGCGCTGAAGGCCCTGTCCCCCGGCATCAACGATCCGGGGCGCGCGGTGCAGTGCCTGGACCACATCGAGGACCTGCTGGTGATGATGGCGCCCCGGCTCGCGAGGGAGGACGAGGCGGGGCGGCGGGCCTCCGGCGCGGGCGAGGCGGCCGTCTTCCGGCACCGGACCCGCTCCTGGGCGGACTATGTGTGCATCGCCACGGACGAGATCCGGCACTTCGGGGCCACCTCGGTCCAGGTGCAGCGGCGGCTGCGCGCGCTGTACGCCACCGTCGCCGAGGCCTGTACGCCCGCGCAGGTGGCCCCGTTGCGGGCGCGGCTCACGACGATGGACGCCGAGGCCCTGACGCAGTGGCCGCAGGAGCTCGACCGCTGCCTGGCCCGCCGCCCCGACTCGCAGGGCCTGGGCACCGAGGACGGCGACACGGCGAACGGCCTGCCCGGCGAACCCGCGTGAACGAGGCCGACGCGCCGCTGCGTACGATCGCCGAACGGACGGGGCACACCTCGGAGTTCGCCTTCGCCTAGGCATTCAAGCGGGACGCGGCGGCCCGGAAGGTCGAGGTCGACGAGGCGGCGCGCCATCGGGGTCTGGGGCGCGCCCTGGCCACCGCGGCACGCTGTCTGCTCCCGCCCGACGCCCCGGTCTGGGCCCAGGTGTCCGCGGGCAACGCCCGCAGCCTGCGCGCCTTCCACGCCGCTGGCTACCGCCCGGTCGGGTCGGAGGCGCTGCTGGTAACGCGCTGAGAGCGGGCCCCGCGAACGAATCCCTTCCATCAAGCGGAATTCAGCATCCGTTTTTGGACGGGAGAAGGCAAGATCGGGCCAATCTACCGACGCCCCGTACGTCACTCTCCGCCTTCGACCGCTAACGTTCCGGTGTCGCCGTCGCACCGGGAGCACAGGGCTCCCAGGGAATCGCGGCGCCGAAGGTGTCCACCGTGATAGAGACAGCCGACCCGGTGGCGCGGGTGCGGACGCTCACCGGCGACCACGCCTGGCTGGTGCGTTCGTACGCGCTGGCCAAGCGGGTGCTGGAGGACGAGCGGTTCAGCCTGCGGGACACCTCGCTCAGCGGGGTGCCCCGGCGGTACGCCCTCACCATTCCGCCTGAGGTCGTCACCAACATGAGGAACATCGACAGCGCGGGGCTGCGCGGTGCGGTGCTGGAGTCCCTGAACCCGGAGGCGGACGGTCTGGAGAAGTGGCTGCGGGGGCGGACCCATGAGCTGATCGACGCGTTGGCGGCGGAGGGGCCGCCGGTCGATCTGCGGGCCGGTTTCACCGATCCGTTCTCGGCCGCGCTGCACTGCCGGGTGATCGGGGTGCCGTTCGCGGACTGGCGGCGGCTGATGGCGAGCCTGGACATCGCCTTCATGACCAGTGCGCGGCCGTTCGCGGACTCCGCGCTCAACTGGTACAAGGACATCGGGTACATGGTCGACCGGTTGAACGGTCCCGTGGAGCTCCGGTCGGGGCTGCTGGGGCGGCTGGCCGCGCTGCGCGAGCGGGACCCGGACTCGGCGCATCTGACGGACGAGATGCTGGCGGCCGTCGCGGTGTCGCTGTTCGGGGCGGGTGCGATGTCGACGTCCGCGTTCCTCGTGCTCGCCGTGCTGGCGCTGCTCCAGCGGCCCGAGCTGATCGGCTGGCTTCGAGACCGCCCGGAGCGGATGGAGCGCGCCGTCGACGAGTTGCTGCGGTGGAACCTGTCCATCGGGGACGGGCTGCCCCGACTCGCCTTGGATGACGTGTGGTTGGGCGAGGTGCTGGTCCGGAAGGGCGAGTTGGTGCTGGTGCTCGTCGAGGGGGCCGACTTCGACCCCGAGGTGTTCGACGAGCCCGAGCGGCTCGGCCTGGAGCGGTCCGGCCGCCCGCGTCTCGCCTTCGACGTCGGGCGGCACTTCTCCCCGGCGACCGCGCTCGGCCGGACCCACGCCGAAGTCGCGCTGACCGCGCTGGTGGAGCGGCTGCCCGAGCTACGGCTCGCGGTGCCGCGGGAGCAGTTGGCGTGGCGTACGGGGTTCGTCAAGCGGCTGCCGGAGCGGTTGCCCGTGGCCTGGTGAGCCCTGCCGGACATACGCGGATACGCGCCTGAGCGCCCCGGAGCCGTACTCCGGGGCGCTCAGCGCTCGCGCGCGGTCAGAGCACAGTCAGCTCGCCGTCGGGCGGTAGTGCGGGTTGCTGCGGCACTTCGACATGATCTCGGTCGCGGTGTCCTTGTCGATCGGGCAGACCCCGATGATGAACTCGCGCGCGATGCCGCCGGGGAAGGCCACTTCGACCTGGTGGGCGTACTTGTGGTCGTCGCCGATGGTCTTGTTGACGTCGATGCCGTTCGGCGCGTCGATGTAGTAGTTGTAGGCCCCTGGCTTCAGCCACTTCGCCCACTCCTTGAACAGGTCGTGGTCGTAGGTGGTGGAGACGAACGGCGACGGCTGGTTCCTGAGGACGTACTTCTCCAGGTCGTACTGGCCGTTGACGGTGTCCCTGGGGTGGAAGCCCTCCCGGAAGACGGTCTTCGGGCCGCGCCCGTCGGCCCGGAAGAGGGTCTTGCAGTCCTCGCGGTACACCGGTTCCGGGGTGATCCGGTCGAGGTCGATGGGGCGTTCGGCCGCGGCGTGCAGCTTGTCGGGCACTACCGGGCAGGCCGGTGGCGCCGCGAACGCGGCGCGGGCGGACACCGCGCGAGCGGACACGGCCTCGGACGCGGCCGGGGCGACGGCGGTGGCGGTGGCGGTGGCAGTGGCGCCGGTGGACGGTCCGGCGGCCTCGGTGGCGGCGGCCGGGACCAGGAAGGCCGCCAGGGACAGGGTGACGGCGGCGGCCCGCCGCCGCGGACGAGAAGTGATCATGCGGATCAGCATCCCGGCGGTGCGGCGGCGGGCCGTGGACTGTCACCCGAAGGTGAGTGTGTCCCCGCCAGGGGCGGCCGCGTCAGCGCATGATGCCCGTGTGGCCGAGCGAGTAGCGGCCCGGCTGTGGGTACACCGTCAGGCCGTGCGGGCCGCCGCCGACCGGGATGCGGGCCAGCTGGACGCCGGTCCTGGTGTCGATGGCGTACACCTCGTCGTCGTAACGCCCCGAGAGCCACAGGACCTTGCCGTCGGCGGAGATGTTGCCCATGTCGGGGCTGCCGCCGTCCGGGAGCCACCACTTCTTGGTCAGCTTGTTCTTGGCGAAGTCGAAGACCGAGATCGAGCCCTCGCCGCGGTTGGGAACGAACATCTCCTTGGAGTCGCGGCTGATGTACAGGCCGTGGCAGCCCTTGCCGGTGGGCAGCAGGGTCGGCTCGGTGAACTTCTCGCCGTCCAGGACCCACATGCCGTGGGCCTTCATGTCGGCGATGTAGAAGGTCTCGCCGTCTGGCGAGATCTTCACGTCCTGCGGCATCGCGCCCTCGAAGGGCAGCTTCTGCTGGCCGATGACCTTCATCTTCTCGGTGTCCACCTTGAGGAGTTCACCGGAGAACTCGCAGGAGACGATGAAGTAGCGGCCGTCGAGTGAGAAGTCCGCGTGGTTGACGCCCGCGCAGGTGACCGGCTCGGTGTGCTTCCGCTCCATGGTGTGCGGGTCGCGGAAGACGAGTTCGCGGTCCATCGAGGCCATCACCACGGCGTGTTTGCCGTTCGGCGTGAAGTAGAGGTTGTACGGGTCGTGCACCTCGACCGGCTTGCCCGCCTTGCCGTTGGCCGGGTTGATGGGCGTGAGCGTGTGGCCGCGGTTGTTGTTGACCCAGAGCGTCTTCATGTCCCAGGAGGGGACGACGTGCTGCGGGTGGTGGCCGACCGGGATGGTCTCGATGACCTCGAACTTCTCGGGGTCGATGACCGAGACCGTGTTGGACGTGGTGTTGGGGACGTACACCCGCGTGGGGAAGTCCTTGACCTCCGGGGCGAGGTTGTTCGGGCGGTTGGCGGCGTAGATGTCCGTGGGGTCGAGCACCGGCGGCATACCGGGCAGCCCGTAGATCGGCTTGGGCTTGGCGGGCTTCGCGGGCTTGTCGGGGGCCTGCTTGCCGCGCGTCTCGCTCGCGGACTTGTCGTCCGGGCTCGCACAGCCCGCGAGGAGCGCTCCGGTGGCCAGCAGGGCGCCGACGAGCAGCGCGCGGGATCGTTGGGTGACGTGCAGCATCAGGTCAGCAGCTCCGTGGTGGTGACCGCGCTCAGGCCGCGGCGTTCGATTTCTTCCAGGACGGCGGGCAGCGCGGCGACCGTGTCCGCGTACCCGAAGTGCAGGCTCACCACCGATCCCTTACGGACCTGCCCGGCCACCGTGCGGATGACGGTCGTGGCGCCCGGCGAGGTGAAGTCGAGAGAGTCGAGGTCGTACGACAGGACGTGTGGGTAGCCCGCGCGGCGGGCGAGCCGCTGGACGAGGGGGCTGGCCCGCTGGGTGCGGGACGGCCGGAACCAGGCGCCGATCGAGCCGGTCAGCCGCCGCAGCCGACGCGCGCAGTCGGTGATCTCCGCGTACGCCTCGCGTTCCGGCAGGGAGTTGATGTCGCGGTGACGCTGGGTGTGGTTGCCGAGTTCATGGCCGCCGTCGAGGATGCGGCGGGCCATGGCGGGGTGCGCGTCGAGCCAGTCGCCGACGGCGAGCACGGTCACCCGGACGTCCGCCCGCTCGGCCTCGGTGAGCAGGGCGCGGGCCGTGGCGGGGTCGCCCTGGCCGTGGAAGGTGAGCGCGACGCGGGCCCGGTCGCGGGGGCCGTGCTCGATCTGGGCGGGGTGTCCGGGGAAGCGGCGGGGGCCGGGGGCGGGGTGCGGGGGCGCGGGGGGCGTGGACCGTCTCGGGGGGCGCTGCTCGGCTGTGGAGCAGCCGGTGGCGAGCAGACCCGTGAGGGCGAGCAGGGCACCGGCCCGCAGGGCGTCGCGGCGATCGGTCGTGGTCACGCGACCATTTAAGGACGGAATAGGCCTGATATTGCTGATTTACCCGGATTACACGCTTTGCGGGTCGCGCTCGCACGCCGAGGGATGGCGGGGTAGTCGACCACTGATCTCTTACCTGGTGACTTATTTAGTCAGCGTTTACAAGGCGAGTGCGCTAGATCACCAAGGATTCACAGTTGAAACATGCATGTATGGAATATTGTGTACCGATATGACCTTTTGGCTTGGAGCGCGACGGTCTGCCATAGTCGGACGCAACGACCCCCATTGACCCGGGCCAGGTCGTCGAAGCGGCGGTCGATCACACCCCTGACAGTCCCGCCGCACCCGATGGAAGCCCCCGCGGCGCCGCGATCACGGCGCGAGGGGGCTTCCGTGTATCGGTGTATCGGCGTGTCGGCGTGTCGGGGGGGCTCAGCGGTCGGTGACGCGCATCTCGAACCAGGTCGTCTTGCCGCGCGGCAGGAGATCCACGCCCCACCGGTCGGAGAGCTTGTCCACCAGAAAGAGCCCGCGGCCGCTGATGTCCATCTCATGGACCGGCATCAGACAGGGCAGCCCGCGCGAGGGGTCGCGCACCTCGACGCGCAGCCAGCCGCGCCGCCGCCGCATCCGCAGCCCGAACCCCCGCGCACCGGTGTGCCGTACGGCGTTGCCGACCAGCTCGGACACCAGCAGAACGGCGATTTCGGCGATCGCCGGAGAGAGCGCCCACTGGCGCAGCACGACGACCTGGGCGAGTCGGCGCGCACTGCCCGCCGACTCGGGCCGGGAGGGCAGCGGGACCTCGGCATCCGCCGGATTGCCGAACAACTCCAGCGCCTTGAGTGCCCGTTCGTCCTCGACGGCCGGTGTCCATCGCATCGCGGTGGCACCTAAGTGCCGCCGCGCCGGCTCACTGCCTTCCAGCCCCGCCATGGCTCCATCATGGCCTCGCCGAGCGGCCCTTGTGGGCTTTCCGAAGGAATACGCCCCCCGGAGCCATCAGCTCCGGAGGGCCACTCAGGCATATGCCGAAGGCACTTAGGGCACCCTTACCGCCTGCCTGAGCTGCGCTGACGCTCCCCTCAGAGGAACTTCGCCTTGCCCGGCCCCTCCTCGACGAAGCTGCGCATTCCGCGCTCGCGGTCCTCGGTGGCGAACAGTCCGGCGAACCAGTTGCGTTCGACGGTGAGGCCGGTGTCGATGTCCGTCTCCAGGCCCGCGTCGATCGACTCCTTGGCCGCGCGCAGCGCGATGGCCGGTCCCTGCGCGAGCTTCGCGGCCCAGGCGTGGGCCTGCTCGTACACCTCGGCGGCGGGCACCACCCGGTCCACCAGGCCGAGCGTGAGGGCCTCGTCGGCCTTCACCATGCGGCCCGTGAAGATGAGGTCCTTCGCCTTGGAGGGGCCGACCAGGCGGGACAGCCGCTGGGTGCCGCCCGCGCCGGGGATCAGCCCGAGCAGGATCTCCGGCTGGCCGAGCTTGGCGTTGTCGGCGGCGATGCGGTAGTCGGCGCAGAGGGCCAACTCGCAGCCGCCGCCCAGGGCGTAGCCGGTGACGGCGGCGACCACGGGCTTGGGGATCCTGGCCACGGCGGTGAAGGACTCCTGGAGGGCTCCGGAGCGTACGACCATGGCCGCGTGGTCCATGGTCTGCATCTCCTTGATGTCCGCACCGGCCGCGAACACCTTCTCCCCGCCGTAGACGATCACCGCCCGGACGTCGTCGCGGCGGGTCGCCTCTTCGGCGAGCTCCTTGAGCCGGTCCTGGGTCGCGATGTCCAGGGCGTTCATCGGGGGGCGGTCCAGACGGATGGTGCCGACGCCTTCGGAGACTTCGAGATTCACAGTCATGAGGGCAGGCTAACGGTCGCTAACGGCAGAAGGCCCGGTGCTGTTGCTCACAGCACCGGGCCCCCGCGGAAACCGCTACTTCTCCCACTTCTCCCAGGGCAGGTTCCAGGCGTTCAGCCCGTTCCACCACTGGATGTCCCGGTCCTCGGAGTTCTTCACGACCACCACATCGCCGATCATGGAGTTCTCGAAGAACCAGCTGCCCGGCACCTTGTCGTCGTAGCCGCCGCGTACATCCTGCAGGCCGACGCACCCGTGGCTGGTGTTCGTCGTGCCGAAAATGGAGGACGGCTGCCAGTAGTTGCCGTGGATGAAGGTGCCCGAGGTCGACAGACGCATGGCGTGCGGCACGTCCTTGATGTCGTACTCGCCCGCGTAGCCCACGGTGGCGCCGTTCATCCGGGTCACCTCGAACTTCTCGCTGATGACCATCTGGCCGTTGTACGTCTCCCTGCCGGGCTCGCCCGCGGTGATCGGAACGGTCTTGATGGTCTTGCCGTCGCGCTGGACCTCCATGGTCTTCTTCTTGGCGTCGACCACGCTCACCTGGCTGCGGCCGACGGTGAACTTCACGGTCTTGGCCTGCTCGCCGTACACGCCCTCGCGGCCCTCGACGCCGTTGAGGTTGACCTTCACGGAGACCTCGGTGCCCGGCTTCCAGTATTTCTCCGGGCGGAAGTCCAGGCGGTCGTTGCCGTGCCACTTGTGCCGGATCTCGACCTTGGGTTCGGAGGTGACCTCGATCGCCTTCGCCACGGCCTCGGGGTTGGTGATCCCTCGGGTGAAGTTGAACGAGACGGGCATCCCCACGCCGACCGTGGAACCGTCCTCCGGCGTGAAGTGGCCGATGAAGGTGTTCCGCGGGGTCAGTGTGGTGAAGGAGATGTCCTTGGCGGCCGTGCGCCCCTCGGAGTCCTCGGCCGTGGCGTGCACCTTGTACTTGGTGGACGCGGCCAGGTGGTGCGCGGGCTTCCAGGCGGCGCCGTCCTCGGATATCTCGCCGGGGATGGCGTTGCCCGCGGTGTCCTCGACCTTGACGTCGGTCAGCTTGCCCTTGTCCGCGGTGACCTTCAGGGTCCCGCTGGTGGCGACGGACTCGGCGCCGTCCTTGGGCGATATGGCGACCACGGCCTCGGACGGCCGGTTGTCGGCGGGCTTCGCGTCCGCGCCGGCCTTCTGCTTGTCGCTCTTGCCGTCCCCCGCGCCGTCCGCGCCCGCGCCGGAGTCGCCTGGTCCGCACGCGGTGGCCGCCAGCAGTACGACGCCGGCTGCCAGGGCCAGCGGCCCCGCGTTGCGGCGGCGGCGCCGTGCCCCAACCGATGCCCCCGATATCGGTCGCCCGTTCACGATCTTCGCTCCCCTCCAGGGCCCGTCAGGCCCGCCATATGCCCAGGTCTCCGGCCCTGTTCGAGTTCAGGGCCAGCCCGGCGCACGGCGACAGGTAATCACACTGGCGAGGGGTGCGGACCGCTGGGAATGTCACCGTTCGGCTGCAAACCGAACGCGGCGGCCCTCCTGGCGTCCTCGGCGTTCTCGGCGGCGTCTCACCGCAGGCTCGAACCCGCCTTCCACTTGGCCCAGCCCATGTTCCAGCCGTTCAGGCCGTTGTCCGGCGCGACCGTCTTGTCCGCGGAGTTGCGGACCTCGACCACGTCCCCGATCAGGCTGCGGTCGAAGAACCAGCCCGCGGGCGTCTCGGCGCTGCCGCCCTTCACGTCGCGCAGCCCCACACAGCCGTGGCTGACGTTCGCGTTGCCGAAAGTGTCCTTCGCCGCCCAGTAGTTCCCGTGCAGGAAGGTGCCGGACGTGGTCAGCCGCATGGCGTGCGGGACGTCGGGGATGTCGTACTCGCCCTTGCCGTCGCTGTCCGTGAAGCCGACCGTGGCGCCGTTCATCCGGGTCACCTCGAACATCTCGGTGACCACCATCTTCCCGTTGTACGTGGTGGTCTCAGCCGCGCCCGCGGTGATCGGGACCGTGGCGACCAGGTCGCCGTCCCGGCGTACCTCCATGGTCTTCTTCTTCGCGTCCACCACGGACACCTGGCTGCGGCCGATCGTGAAGCCGAACGTCTTGTGCTGCTGCCCGTAGACGCCGGGCGCCGCCTCGACGTCGCGGAGCGCCAGGTCGACGGTGACGCGGGTGCCCGGCTTCCAGTACTCCCTGGGGCGGAAGTCCAGGCGGGACGCGCCGAACCAGTGGCCCGCCACCTCCACGGCGGGGTCCGCGGTCACCTTGACGGCGCGCTCGACGGCGGCGCGGTCGGTGACCTCGTGGTTGAACTCCAGCGAGACGACCATGCCGGTGCCGACGACCGAGCGGTTCTCCGGGGTCACGTACGCGACGAAGCGTTCCTCGGGGACGTACGTCGTGAAGGTGGTGCGGCGGGCCTGGCGGCGGCCGTGGCCGTCCAGGGCGACCGCGTCCACGACGTATCTGGCGGCCAGCGCCAGCTTCTTCTCGTCGGGCCGCCAGCTCAGGCCGTCGGTGGAGATCCGGCCGGGCACCCGCTGCCGCTCGGCGTCCCGCACCATGACGGCCTTCACCGACTCCAGGCGGCCGTCCGGGACCCGCACCCGGAGCCCGGCGTCCGCCCGGACGCCGCGCTTCCCGTCGTCCGGGGTGACCTGGATGGCGTCGGAGGTCGAGCCGTCCAGGCCGAACACCGTGCCGATGCCGCCTGCGGAGCAGCCGGTCAACAGCGCCAGGAGGGCCAGGAGTCCTGCCCAGGTCCGTACCGCGGCCAGCGCCGCCCGTGCGCGCCGAGCGCGTCTCGCAACGTGTCTCACGTGCTCACCAACGACTGCCCCCCGGTGGGGGAAACGTGAGCGCGGGCCCGGTTGGGGGCAGAACACCGGGGAGGACTGCACGCAGGGCGCCGCGGGAGGGTGACAGGTGACGAGGGCACCCGACCAGAGGTCAGCCCACCCGAACCGGAGGGGAGACGGCGACCCGGCCGACGGCTCGGCCGACGGCCCGACGGCGAGCCCGGCCGCTGGCCCGGCCACGAGCCCGGCCGCGAGGGCGACTGACGCTTCGGCCGAAAGCCCGGCCGACGCCCCGGCCACAAGCACGGCCGACGCCTTGCCCAGCAACCCGGCCCGCGACCAGGCCACAAGCCCGGCCGCGAGCACGGCCGACGCCTCGGCCGACGGCCCGGCCGGAAGCTTGACCGCGAGCGCAGCCGGAAGGCCGACCGCGAACCCGCCCAGCAGCCCTGCCAACGGCACGGCCAGTGACGCGGCCGGGAGCTCAGCCGCAGGCGCCGCCAGTGACCCGGCCGCGAGGGCCGTTGGGTGGGCGCGGGTGGTCGGTGGGGGCGAGGACGGGCGCGGTGGGGCGGGTGCGGGGTGGGTGGTGTGGCCTGGTGGGCCGGATCCGCTCGGGGCGCGCGTAGGGGTCGGTCCCGGCGGGGTCGCCGGGACCAACTTCGCGCTGTGGGCGGGCGGCGCCGAGGCGGTCGAGCTGTGCCTCTTCGACGACGCGGGCCGCGAGACCCGCCGCCCGCTGCCCGAGCCGACCGAGGGGATCTGGCACGGCTTCGTGCCGGGAGCGGGGCCGGGCCAGCGGTACGGCTACCGCGTCCACGGCCGCTGGGACCCCTGGACCGGCGCCCGCTGGAACCCGGCGAAGCTGCTCCTCGACCCGTACGCCAAGGCCGTCGACGCGACCGGCCCGCTGGACTACGGGGAGCTGCCCGCCGAGGTGTACGGGCACGTCCGCGACTGGCCCGAGCGGCACATCGCCGACACCGTGCGCGACGACCGGGACTCGGCGCCGTACGTCCCCAAGGGCGTGGTGGTGCACGACGGCGCGCCGGGCGACGAGCGAGGCGAGGACCGCCGACCCGAGACGCCCTGGGCCGACTCGGTCATCTACGAGCTGCATGTGAAGGGCTTCACCAAGCTCCATCCGGGGATTCCCGATGAGCTGCGCGGGACCTACGCCGGTCTGGCCCACCCCGCCGCGATCGACCATCTCCTGCGGCTCGGCGTGACCGCCGTCGAGCTGCTGCCGGTGCACCAGTTCGCGCACGAGGCCCACCTGCTGCGGTGCGGGCTGCGCGACTACTGGGGCTACAACCCGGTCGCGTACTTCGCGCCGCACGCGGCCTACGCGGCGAGCGGCGGCGCCGGGCAGCAGGTCGGCGAGTTCCGGCGGATGGTGCGGGCGCTGCATCGCGCGGGCATCGAGGTGATCCTCGACGTGGTCTACAACCACACGGCCGAGGGGAACGAACACGGCCCGACGCTGTCCCTGCGCGGCATCGACAACCGCGGTTACTACCGGCTCCAGCACGACGCCCGCCGCTACGCCGACTACACCGGCTGCGGCAACACCCCGCACGTGGTGCGCCCCCAGGTGCTCCGACTGATCACCGACTCGCTGCGGTACTGGGTCACCGAACTGGGCGTGGACGGGTTCCGCTTCGACCTGGCGGCGGCGCTGGCGCGCTCCTCACACGGCGACGTGGACATGCTGTCGCCGTTCCTCGCGGTCATCGCGCAGGACCCGGTGCTGCGCCGGGTGAAGCTGATCGCCGAGCCGTGGGACGTGGGCGCGGGCGGCTACCGGGCGGGGGCTTTCCCGCCGCCGTGGGCCGAGTGGAACGACCGTTACCGCGACGCCGTACGGGACTTCTGGCGCGGGGCACTGCCGGACGTACGGGACCTGGGGTACCGCCTGTCGGGGTCGAGCGACCGGTACGCCTGGGGCGGGCGGCGGCCGCACGCCTCGGTCAACTTCGTCACCGCGCACGACGGGTTCACCCTGCGCGACCTGGTCACATACGAGCACAAGCGCAACGAGGACAACGGCGAGGACAACCGGGACGGCGCCGACGACAACCGCTCGTGGAACTGCGGGGTCGAGGGCGAGAGCGACGACCCGGCGGTGTGCGCGCTGCGGCGGCGGCAGCTGCGCAACCTGCTGACCACGCTGCTGCTGTCCGCGGGGGTGCCGATGCTGGTCGCCGGGGACGAGCTGGGCCGCACCCAGCGCGGCAACAACAACGCGTACTGCCAGGACGGCCCGGTCAGCTGGCTGGACTGGTCGCTGCTCGAAGATCCGGGCTGGCACGCGCTGTTCGCCCTGGCCGCGCGGCTGACCGCGCTGCGCCGCGCCCATCCGGTGCTGCGGCGGCGCGCCTTCTTCTCGGGGCGCGCGCAGGGGGCGGACGGGCTGCGGGATCTGGCGTGGTTCACGGCGGACGGTACGGAGATGACGGAGCGGGACTGGTACGCGCCGTCGGCGACGCTGGGGATGTACCTGTCGGGGCGGGACATTCCGGGGCGGGACGCGCGGGGCGAGCCGGTGGTCGACGACAGCTTCCTCGCGGTGCTGCACAGCGGGGAGTGTGCGGTGCGGTGGGTGCTGCCGGGCGCGCCGTGGGCGTCGTCGTACCAGGTGGTGGTGGACACGTCGGTGGAGGAGCAGGAGGAGCAGGAGGAGCAGGAGGAGCAGGAGGAGCAGGAGGAGCAGGAGGAGCAGGAGGAACGGGAGGAACGGGGAGACCAGGGGGGCGCGTCCGGCGCGGAGTACGCCGCGGGCGCGACCGTCACGGTTCCGCCGAGGTCGGTGCTGGTGCTGCGGGCCGTATGCGACGCTCCCCTGCCTCGTCCCGTCCCGTAACCGGGGGCGGGCCCACACTGGTCTGGACCGGAGTATTGCCCCGGCCGGAGGTCCGGACCAAGCTCGGGCTATGGACCTGGAGTTGCGGCACCTCAAGACGATCCGCGCGATCGCGGACGCGGGCAGCCTCACCAAGGCCGCCACCGCCCTCGGTCTCGCCCAGCCCGCCCTGAGCACCCAGCTGAAGCGCATCGAACGCATCCTGGGCGGTGAGCTGTTCGAGCGCGGACGGACCGGCGTGCGGACCACCGCGCTCGGGGAGTTCGTCCTGGACCGCGCCCGGATCGTGCTCCCCGCGGTCAGCGGGCTCCAGCGCGAGGCGGCGCGGTTCGCGCACACCTCCGACGAGCGGCGCGGGCTGCGGATCGGGGGCACGCACGGCCCGCTGCTCGGCGGCCTGGTGGACCGGCTCGCGGCGGCCTGTCCGGGTGTGCGCGTGACGACGTACACCTCGTGGTCGGAGCAGGAGATCGCGGCCCAGACGGTCGAGGCGCGGCTGGACTTCGCGCTGATCGGCGCGTGCGGGTCCAGCCAGCCGCCGGAGGGCGACCGGCTGGCCTGGCGCGAGGTCGCCCGAGACCCGGTGTTCGTGATGCTCGCCACCGGGCATCCGCTGGCGGGGTGCGCGGAGGTCGATCTGGCGTGGCTCGCGGGCGAGCACTGGACGGATGTGCCGGGCGACGGCTGTTTCGGGGACTGCTTCACGGCCGCGTGCGCCCGCGCCGGGTTCACCCCGGCCGGGGTGTACGAGACGGACACCGCGTCCTGTGTCCATCTGGTGCAGGTCGGCCGTGCCGTCGGGCTGTGCCGGGCCACCTTCCCGCCCACGGCGGGCCTGGTGACCAGGCCGCTCACCGGCGCGCCGCTGACCTGGCGTCATCTGCTGGGCTGGCACCCGACGGGACCGGCCGCGGCCAGCGCGCCCACGGTGTGGGGGCAGACCCGCGCCGCGCACACCGACGCGGCCGCGCGCAGCGAGAGCTATACGGCCTGGCTGGCGTCGGCCGGGCATAACACCGGGCATAGCACCGGGCACAACGCTGGGCATAACACCGGGCAGAGGGTCAACTGACAGCTCCTGAACGGATGTTCACGGTTCTACGGTTTCGGCGGCTCCACCTCCCCAAGGTAGGCCACCACTGGGGCCCCATGCGGACCGCACCAGGTCCCATGGGGCCCGACGAGGTCCCCATCGAAACCGAGGAGACTCCCCCATGCTCCACCCAAGGCTCCACAGACACGCCAAGGGCGCGGCGGGCGCGGCGCTGGTCGCGGCCGGTGCGCTGGTACTGACGGCGCTGCCCGGTTCGGCGCTGGCCAAGACTGCCGAGCCCGCGGCCCAGTCGGCCGTCCAGTCGGCCGCCCAGTCCGCGCCGCGGTCCGCCGCCGAGACCGTCGCGGTCGCCGAGGCGTCGCCCGGACTCCTGAAGGCGATGCGGCGCGACCTCGGTCTCACCGCGGCCCAGGCGAAGCGACGCCTGGTCAACGAGGCCGAGGCGGGCGCCGTCGCGGGCGCGCTGCGGAGCACGCTCGGCGCCGACTTCGCGGGCGCCTGGGTGCGCGGCGCCGACTCCGCGCGGCTCACCGTGGCCACCACCGACGCGGCGGACGCCAAGGCCATCGAGGCGAAGGGCGCGCGGGCCGAGGTCGTACGCCACTCGGCCAGCGAGCTGGACGCGGCGAAGGCCGCGCTGGACCGGGCGGCGCGCACCACGGCGACCCGTGACGCGCCCGTCTGGTACGTCGACATCGCGTCAAATCGCGTCGTCGTCCAGGCCGTCAAGACGTCGGCCGCCAAGAAGCTGATCGCGTCGGCCGACGTGGACCCGGCCCTGGTACGGGTCGAGCGGACCGCGGAGCGCCCGCGCCCGCTGTACGACCTGGTGGGCGGTGACGCGTACTACATGGGCAGCGGCGGGCGTTGCTCCGTGGGCTTCTCGATCACCCGAGGCAACGAACAGGGCTTCGTGACCGCGGGCCACTGCGGGCGGGCCGGGACCACGACCAGGGGGCACAACCAGGCGGCGCAGGGCAGCTTCCAGGCGTCCATCTTCCCCGGCCGCGACATGGCCTGGGTGCGCGCCAACTCCAGCTGGACCGCGACCCCGTACGTGCGCGGCTCCGGTGGACAGCTGATGCCGGTCGCGGGCTCCACGCAGTCCCCGGTCGGGGCGTCGATCTGCCGCTCCGGGTCCACCACCGGGTGGCACTGCGGCACCATCCAGCAGCACAACACGAGTGTCACCTACCCCGAGGGCACCATCACCGGAGTGACCCGGACCTCGGTCTGCGCGGAGCCCGGCGACTCGGGCGGCTCGTATATATCGGGCAGTCAGGCGCAGGGCGTCACCTCGGGCGGTTCGGGCAACTGCCGTAGCGGCGGTACGACGTTCCACCAGCCGGTGAACCCGATCCTCCAGCAGTACGGACTGACCCTGAAGACGACGGGCGACGATCCGGGCGACCCCGGTGATCCGCCGGACGAGCCCGGCGGCAGCTGGTCCGCGGGCAGCGTCTACGCGCCGGGCGACGAGGTCACGTACGGCGGCGCGAGCTACCGCTGCATCCAGGGCCACCAGGCGCAGACGGGTTGGGAGCCGCCGAGGACTCCGGCGCTCTGGCAGCGTCTCTGAACGGCGGTTCCGCCAGGACGGCCGCACGCTGACAGCGCCACGGCGTGGGGGGCCCGGGGGCCCCCCCCCCGGCCCCGGGCCCCACACCCGCACCCTTTGTCCGTTGAGCGGACGTCATACACCGTTCAGCGCACGTTTCCAGCCAACCTATTGACGCGCTCCTGACAGGAGTGGCGCTCGGGTGCCACGCTTCCGGAGATCGGGCGCGCGGCACCCCCCACGTTCCGTGCGCGCTTCTCTGTGCTCCACCCCACGTACAGGAGTCAGTGTTGAGATCCTTCTCAGGCAGACGCACCTCCCACACCCGCGCCACGGCGACCGGGGCGCTGATCGCCGCCACGGCACTGATCGCCGTCGGCGTCCAGACCTCCGTCGCGGGCGCGGCCAGCCCCCAGGGCAGCGCACCGGCCGCGGCGGACCAGGGCGTTGACCCCGGCGCCCTGCCAGCCAAGCTCTCCCCCGCCCAGCGCACCGCGCTGATACGCGAGGCCGACGCGACCAAGGCGGAGACCGCCAAGGAGCTCGGCCTCGGCAAGAAGGAGAAGCTGGTCGTCCGCGACGTCGTCCAGGACCGCGACGGCACGACCCACACCCGCTACGAGCGCACCTACGACGGACTCCCGGTGCTCGGCGGCGACCTGATCGTCAGTCAGGACAAGTCCGACCGGACGGAGTCCGTGTCCAGGGCGTCCGACGCCAAACTCCAGGGCATCGCCACCGCGGCGAAGGTCAAGGCGTCCGCCGCCGAGAAGCAGGCGCTCGGCGCGGCCACGTCCGAAGGCGCCAAGAAGCCGACGGCCGAGCAGGCGCCGCGCAAGGTCGTCTGGATGGCCGACGGCACGCCGACCCTCGCGTACGAGACCGTCGTCGGCGGCCTCCAGAAGGACGGCACCCCGAACGAGCTGCACGTCGTCACAGACGCGGCGACCGGCGCGAAGCTGTACGAGTGGCAGGCCGTGCACAACGGCGACGGCCACACCCAGTACAGCGGCGACGTCACGCTGGGCACGGCCCAGTCCGGCGGCAACTACACGCTCACCGACACCGCGCGCGGCGAGCACCGCACCTACAACCTGAACCACGGCACGTCCGGCAGGGGCACGCTGTTCACGAACCAGACCGACGTCTGGGGCGACGGCACCCCGCAGAACCTGGAGACCGCGGGCGCGGACGCCCACTACGGCGCGGCGCTCACCTGGGACTACTACAAGAGCGCGTTCGGCCGCGACGGCATCCGCGGCGACGGCGTCGGCGCGTACTCGCGCGTCCACTACGGCAACAACTACGTCAACGCGTTCTGGCAGGACAGCTGCTTCTGCATGACGTACGGCGACGGCTCGAACAACGCCAAGCCGCTGACGTCCATCGACGTGGCCGCGCACGAGATGACCCACGGGCTCACCTCGTCCACCGCGGGCCTGCGCTACAGCGGCGAGTCCGGCGGTCTGAACGAGGCCACCAGCGACATCGTGGCCGCCGCCGTCGAGTTCGCCGCGAACAACGCGCAGGACAAGGGCGACTACCTGGTCGGCGAGAAGATCGACATCCGGGGCAACGGCACACCGCTGCGCTACATGGACAAGCCGAGCCGGGACGGCAACTCCAAGGACTACTGGTACTCGGGCATCGGCAACGTCGACGTCCACTACTCCTCGGGCCCGGCGAACCACTTCTTCTACCTGCTGTCCGAGGGCAGCGGCAAGAAGACCGTCAACGGCGTCGACTACGACTCGCCGACCTCCGACGGTCTCCCGGTGACCGGCATCGGCCGCGAGAAGGCCGCGCTGATCTGGTACAAGGCGCTCAGCACCAAGTGGGGCACCACGACCGACTACCACCAGGCCCGCACCGGGACCCTTGAGGTGACCGCCGAGCTGTACGGCGCTCAGAGCACCGAGTACAAGGCCGTCCAGGACGCCTGGGCCGGAGTCAACGTCGGCGAGCGCTCCGGCGATCCGGGCGAGCCCGGCGACACGTACGAGAACACCACCGACGTCCGGATCCCGGACTACGGCTCGGCGGTGACCTCGTCGATCACCGTCGACCGCGCGGGCAACGCTCCGAGCGACCTCAAGGTGGGCGTGGACATCAAGCACACCTGGCGCGGCGACCTGGTCATCGACCTGATCGCACCGGACGGCACGGCGTACCGCCTGAAGAACGCCAGCGGCGGGGACTCGGCGGACGACGTCAAGGAGACGTACACCGTCGACGCGTCCTCGGAGTCGGCCTCGGGGACCTGGAAGCTGCGGGTCCAGGACCTGGCCCGCTGGGACACCGGCTACATCGACAGCTGGAAGCTCACGTTCTGACGGATCTGACGGATCTGACGGAGCCGCGCCGCCGCTAGGCCGCGTTCTGTCTCCACACACGGGGCCCATGCCGTCCGTCCGGACGGCATGGGCCCCGTGCCCGCGCACGGAGTCGTGGAACCCGGTGGTCTTAGGACCGGTCCTAGGACCAAAAACCCGTTGGGCCTGTCAGGGGCGAACCATAAGCTCGCCCCTGATGCCCCCTGACCCCGCGACCGAACTCGCGCCTCCGAACAGTCCCGTCGACAGATCCGCCGTGCGGTCGTTGCTGCGGCTGTGGCCGTACGTCCGGCCGGTGCGGGTGCGGCTGTCGGTCGCCGCGGGGGTGGCGATCGTCGCCTCCTGTCTGTCCCTGGTCATCCCGCTGGCGTTGAAGTGGATCGTGGACGGCCCGGTGGCCGACGGCGATCCGGGCGGCGTATGGCTGGGGGCGCTGTTCCTGCTGGTCCTCGGGATCGCGGAGGCGCTGCTGTTCGGGTTCCGGCGGTGGCTGGTGGCGCGCCCGCTGGCCGGGGTCGAGGCCGCGATGCGGGCCGACCTGTTCCGGCACCTCCAGCGCCTTCCGGTGGCCTTTCACGACCGGTGGGCGTCCGGGCAGTTGCTGTCGCGGGGGACCACGGATCTGATGCTGCTGCGGATGTTCCTCGCCTTCCCGCTGACGTTTCTGCTGGTGAATGGCGTGACCATCCTGGTCGGCGTGCTCATTCTGCTGGCGCAGGAGTGGACGCTCGGGCTGGTGATCCTGGGCCCGGTGATCCCGCTGGTGATCGTCTGCTCGGTGTTCGAGCAGCGGTACGCGCACGCGGCGCGGCGGGCGCAGGACCAGGTCGGGGACCTGACGACCGTCGTCGAGGAGAGCGTCCTCGGCATCCGGATCGTCAAGGGGTTCGGGCGGCACCGCGCGCAGGCGCGGGCCTTCAGGGATCTGTCCCGCACCCTGCGCGGCACCGAGCTGCACAAGGCCCGGCTGCTCGCCGGGATCTGGGCCGCGATCGTGCTGCTGCCCGAACTCGCCGTCGGTGCCGCCCTGGTGCTCGGCACGGTGCGGGTGGCCGACGGCGACCTGTCGGCGGGCACGCTGGTCGCCTTTCTGTCGACGGCGCTGGCGCTGCGCTGGCCGGTGGAGTCGATCGGGTTCCTGCTGGCCATGAGTCAAGAAGCGGCCACGGCGACCGACCGGTACTTTGAAGTGCTGGACGCCGAGCCCGAGTCGGAATCTGAGTCCGAGTCGGAGTCCGAGTCGGAGTCCGAGTCGGAGTCCGAGTCGGTGCCCGGTGTGAACGCCGTCGCGGTCGCCGCGGCGGACACTCCCGGCGCGGCCGGGATCCGGTTTCACGGGGTGCGGTTCCGGTATCCGGACGCGCCCGACGGCGCGCCGCCCGCGCTGGACCGGGTCGATCTGCACATCAGGCCGGGCGAGACCATGGCTCTCGTCGGGGCCACCGGCAGCGGCAAGACCACCCTCACCGCGCTCGTGCCCCGGCTGCACGAGGTGACCGAGGGCCGCATCACGCTCGACGGGCAGGACATCGCTGAGCTGCCCCGCGAGCGGCTGCGGCACCTGGTGGCCGTCGCCTTCGAGGAGCCCACGCTGTTCTCGGCGACCGTCGGCGAGAACGTCCTGATGGGCGCCGAACCGGGCGCGGGCGACGCGGAGCTGCGCCGCGCCCTGGACATCGCCCAGGCCGACTTCGCACACGCGCTGCCGCACGGCACCGCGACCCAGGTCGGCGAACAGGGCCTGAGCCTGTCCGGCGGGCAGCGCCAGCGGCTCGCGCTCGCCCGAGCCGTGGCCGGACGCCCGCGCTTCCTCGTCCTGGACGATCCGCTGTCCGCGCTCGACGTGCACACCGAGGCCAGGGTCGAGGCGGCTTTGCGCGAGGTGCTCGCGGACACCACCGCCCTGGTCGTGGCGCACCGCCCGTCCACGGTGCTGCTCGCGGACCGGGTGGCGCTGCTCTCCGGCGGCCGCGTCACGGCCGTGGGCACCCATCAGGAACTGCTGCGCACCAACGCCGAGTACGCCTGGCTGATGTCCGGCGCCCCCGCCCGTAAGGAGTCACGTTGACGACCACGGTGACCCCCGAACCCGCGGCCCCCGAACCCGCCGCCGTCGACCAGCCGCCCCCGGCGGAGCCGGACGCCTTCACGCAGGACACCCTGCCCGCCCCCGCGGGCGCGACCGGCGCGCTGCTGCGCTCGCTGCTGACCCCGCTCCGGGGCAGGGTCGCGCTCACCGCCGTACTGCTGCTGCTCCAGCAGGCGGCCGTGCAGGCGGGCCCGCTCCTGGTCGCGTACGCCATCGACCGCGGCGTGCCCGCGGTGCGCGCGCACGACTACGGGCCGCTGATCGCCGTGGGCGTCGGCTACGCGCTGTGCTCGCTCGGAGCCGCCGTGCTCCAGTACGGGTTCGTCCGGGCCGCCGCCCGCGTCAACCAGGACGTGCTGCTCGATCTGCGCGGCCGGATCTTCCGGCACGCCCAGGCCCTGTCCGTCGACTTCCACGAGCGCTACACGTCGGGGCGGCTGATCTCGCGCTCCACCACGGACGTCGAGTCGCTGCGGGAGCTGCTCGACGAGGGGCTGCAAGAGCTGGTCACCGTCGTGCTGTCCACCGCGTACATCCTGACCCTGCTGGTCTGGCTGGACCTGGGCATCGGCGGCCTCGCGGTGGCCTCGTTCGTCCCGCTGTACGCGCTGGTACGCCTGTACCAGCGGCGGGCGGCGGAGGTCTACCGGCGGCGGTCCACCGCGATCGCCGCGGTGATCGTGAAGTTCACCGAGACCATGAACGGCATCCGGCCGGTGCGGGCGTTCCGGCGCGAGCGGGCGAACGACGCGGAGTTCCGGCGGCTCAACCGCACCCATGAACGCTCCAACGGCGACGCCCTGCTGGAGATGGCCCGCTATGTCGTCGGCTCCCGCCTGGTCGCCAACACCGCGGTCGCCGGGATGGTGCTCTGGGGCGCGTACCGGGTCGCGGACGACACCCTGGCGCTCGGGGTGCTCGCCGCGGCGGTGCTGTATCTGCGGCGGCTGTACGACCCGATCGACCGGCTGGGGATGTTCCTGAACTCGTACCAGTCGGCGGCCGCGTCGCTGGAGAAGATCGCGGGCCTGCTGGCCCAGACCCCGACGGTCCCCGAGCCCGCCGCGCCCCGCGCGCTTCCGGCGCGGGCGTCCGAGCATCCCGGCCGCGCGGTCGAGTTCGCCGGGGTGTCGTTCTCGTACCAGACCGGCGGCGAGGTGCTCCCGCGCTTCGACCTGGCCATCCCGGCGGGGCAGACAGTGGCCGTGGTCGGCTCTACGGGCGCGGGCAAGTCGACCCTCGCCAAGCTGCTGGCCCGGTTCTACGACCCGACCGAGGGGCGGGTGCTGCTCGACGGCGCCGACCTGCGCGACCTGGCGACGCCGGAACTGCGGCGCGGTGTGGTGATGGTGACGCAGGAGGCGTTCCTGTTCTCCGGCACGGTCGCCGACAACATCGCGATCGGCAGCCCGGAGGCCACCCGCGAGGACGTCGAGCGCGCCGCGAAGGCGATCGGCGCGCATGACTTCATCGCCGCGCTCCCCGACGGCTACGACACCGACGTACGCAAGCGCGGCGGCCGGATCTCCGCCGGCCAGCGCCAACTGGTCGGCTTCGCCCGCGCCCTGCTCGCCGACCCGGCCGTACTCATCCTGGACGAGGCGACCAGCTCGCTGGACGTGCCGGGCGAGCGGGCCGTGCAGCGGGCCATGGACACGGTGCTGCGCGGGCGTACGGCGGTGGTGATCGCGCACCGGCTGTCCACGGTGGAGATCGCGGACCGGGTCCTGGTGATGGCGGACGGCCGTGTGGTCGAGGACGGCTCCCCGGCCGAACTCATCGCGGGCGACGGCGGGTTCGCCGAGCTGCATCGCGCGTGGCGGGACAGCGTGATCAGCTGAGGGCCGCCCGCTCGGCCGCTTGCCGGATCGCGTCCGCCAGGGCTCCGGGCGCGGTGAGGTGGGCGGTGTGTCCTTCACCGGCGAGTGTGACGACTCGGGCGTTCGGCAGGGCCGCCGCCAGGTCGGCCAGCCGCTCCCGCACCAGGGCCGGGCTGCGGTCTCCCTCCAGCAGGGTGGTCGGCACGTCGAGCCGCCGGAAGCGGTCGAGACCGACCCCGAGTGCGTCGATCGCGGCGATGTCGGCGAACCCGGCCGCCGCCTTCGCGGCGAACCCGGCCACCGCCTTCGGGTCGGCGGTCAGCGTCTCCACCAGGTCCGCGGGTTCCTGGACGATGTCCCGCAGGTGGATCCGCATCGCCTCGCGGGGGTCTCCGGCGGCGAACGCGGCGCGGGCGCGGCGGGCCGCGGCCGCACCGACCAGCGACCGGGTCGGCACCGGCGGTTCGTACAGGAACAGGCCCGCCAGCGCTCCGGGCGCGGCCCGCACGGCCGCCTCCAGCGCGGCGACCGCCCCCGACGAGTGTCCGACCAGGAGCACCGGCCGCTCGACGCGTTCGGCGAGCGCCAGAATGTCCGCCGCCTCCACGGCCATGGAGTGCGTGGGCGGGACGCCCGCTCCGGAGGCCTGTCCGGGCAGGTAGACGCGGCGGGTGAACCTGACCACCCGGAAGGCGTCGCGCAGTGGCCGTATGACGCCGTCCCAGGAGGCGGCGCTGCCGCCGCCCCCGTGCACGAGGAGCAGCGGCGGCCCCTCGCCGTCGTCGAGAGCGGTGACGGGCGTGCCGTCGGCGGAGGTCGCGTGCAGTTCGGTCATGTGCTCAAGTCTGCGCGCTGGGGCGTGTGTCGGAAGTCCCTCCGTCCGCCCGGAGGGCGGGAGGGACTTCCGACACACGCCCTGGACGCCCCCTTGTGCGCCGTACGCGCCGTGTGCGGACTCCCGCGCGCGCCGTGGTGGGACACCGGGCGCGCCGCTACCGTCGGGAGCGCACGAATGCCACAGCGCACCGAGGGAGCCCCCGCCCGTGAAGGCCATGCGTCGGTTCACCGTACGGCCCGTACTCCCCGATCCGCTCCGGCCGCTGGACGAGCTGGCCCGCAATCTGAGGTGGTCCTGGCATACCGGGACACAGGCGCTGTTCCGGTCCGTCGACCCGGAGAGCTGGACCGGGGACCCGGTGCGGCTGCTCGGCCGGGTGTCGACCGCGCGGCTCGCCGAACTCGCCTCCGACCAACGGTTTCTGGGCCGTCTGCGGGCCGCCGCCGACGATCTGCGGGAGTATCTCGAAAGCCCCCGCTGGTATCAGGAGCGGGCCGCCGAACTGCCCGCCGCCGTCGCGTACTTCTCGCCCGAGTTCGGGATCGCCGCCGAACTGCCGCAGTACTCCGGGGGGCTCGGCGTTCTCGCGGGCGACCATCTGAAGGCCGCCAGCGACCTCGGGGCGCCGCTGATCGGGGTCGGACTGCTGTACCGGCACGGGTACTTCCGGCAGTCGCTGTCCGGGGACGGCTGGCAGCAGGAGCACTATCCGGTGCTCGACCCGCGGGAGCTGCCGCTCTCGCCGCTGCGCGAGTCCGACGGCGCGGCCGTCCGGGTGAGCCTCGCGCTGCCCGGCGGGCGGTCGCTGCACGCGCGGGTGTGGCTGGCGCGGGTGGGCCGGGTGCCTCTGCTGCTGCTCGACTCGGACGTCGAGGACAACGACCGCGGCGGCCGGGACGTGACCGACCGGCTCTACGGCGGCGGCAGCGAGCACCGGCTGCTCCAGGAGATGCTGCTCGGCATCGGCGGGGTGCGCGCGGTGCGGACGTACTGCCGTCTCACCGGCCATCCGCCGCCCGAGGTCTTCCACACCAACGAGGGGCACGCCGGTTTCCTCGGCCTGGAGCGCGTCCGCGAACTCACGGACGACGGGCTGGACTTCGACGCCGCGCTGGAGGCGGTGCGGGCGGGCGCCGTGTTCACCGCGCACACCCCGGTACCGGCCGGGATCGACCGCTTCGACCGGGAGCTGGTCTCCCGGCACTTCGGGGACGGCGCCGAACTGGCGGGCGTCGACGTGGAGCGGGTGCTGCGGCTCGGCGGGGAGACCTATCCGGGCGGGGAGCCCGGCCTCTTCAACATGGCGGTGATGGGGCTGCGGCTGGCCCAGCGCGCAGGCGGCGTATCGCGGCTGCACGGCCGGGTCAGCCGGGAGATGTTCGCCGGGCTCTGGCCGGGCTTCGACGCCGACGAGGTGCCGATCGGCTCGGTGACCAACGGCGTGCACGCGCCGACCTGGGTGGCGCCCGAGGTGTCCCGGCTCGGCGCGCGGCGCTGGGACTCCGTCGCCGAGGTCGGCGACCGGGAGATCTGGGAGCTGCGGCGGGCGCTGCGCGAGCGGCTGGTGCGGGAGGTGCGGAGGCGGCTCGCTGCCTCCTGGCGTGAGCGCGGTGCCGCGGCGGGCGAACTGGGGTGGCTGGAGGGGGTGTTCGATCCGGATGTGCTGACCGTGGGGTTCGCCCGCCGGGTCCCCTCGTATAAGCGGCTCACGCTGATGCTGCGCGACCGCGAGCGGCTGATGGGACTGCTGCTGCATCCGCGGCGGCCGGTCCAGATCGTCGTCGCGGGCAAGGCGCACCCCGCCGACGAGAGCGGCAAGCGACTGATCCAGGAGCTGGTGCGGTTCGCGGACGACCCTCGGGTGCGGCACCGGATCGCGTTCCTGCCCGACTACGGCATGGCGATGGCGCGGACGCTGTACCCCGGCTGTGACGTCTGGCTGAACAACCCGCTGCGCCCGCTGGAGGCCTGCGGCACCTCGGGGATGAAGGCGGCGCTCAACGGCGGCCTCAACCTGTCGGTCCTGGACGGCTGGTGGGATGAGTGGTTCCGGCCGGAGTTCGGCTGGGCCGTCCCCACGGCCGACGGGGACGCCGTCGACGCGGACCGCCGGGACGACCTGGAGGCCGCGGCGCTGTACGACCTGCTGGAGCGGCGGATCGCGCCGCGCTTCTACGAGCGCGGCCCCGGAGGGCTCCCGGACCGCTGGATCGGCATGGTCCGCGCGACCCTGGCCGCGCTCGGGCCGAAGGTGCTGGCCGAGCGCATGGTCCGGGAGTACGTCGAGGAGCTGTACGCCCCCGCGGCCCGCGCCCACCGTGCCCTGGACGCCGCCACGGCACGGGAGTTGGCGGCGTGGAAGGCACGGGTCAGGGCGGCCTGGCCGGACGTGGCCGTCGACCATGTGGAGGCGTCGGCGTCGGCAGCGTCGGCCGTACCGGGGGCCGACCGGCCGGTGGGCGCGGGCGCGGTGGGTACGGGTCCAGTGGGCGCGGGCGCGGTCGGCGCGGGCCCGGTCGGCGCGGGCGCCGAGGAGCTGGGGGCGACGCTCGCGCTGCGGGTGCGGGTCCGGCTCGGCGAGCTGAGCCCCGACGACGTGGCGGTGCAGGCCGTCATGGGCCGGGTCGACCCCGACGACCGCATCTCGGAGGCCACGGCGGTCGACCTGAAGCCCGCCGCGGGCCCGGATCCGGCGGGCCGCTGGAGCTACCAGGGCCCGCTGGCCCTGGACCGCGCGGGACCCTTCGGCTACACCGTACGCGTACTCCCGGCGCACCGGCTGCTGGCCAGCGGCGCCGAACTCGGCCTGATCGCCCTGCCGTCCGAGTCGGCCGGAGCCTCGGCGGGGGTGCTGATGCGCTGAACCCCGCGGTGACGTGAGCGGACTGGCCCGGATGGCATGGGGGACCATCCGGACCAGAGAGTGGGGAGCGGTGTCCCGTATGCACAAGCGTGACATTCTCGCCATGCCCACGCCACCAGGCCGACACAGGTTGGCCAGAACTCGTCCGGTGTACGTAAAACCCCGTCCGGCATACGAACTCCTCGACGACTCCCTCGGCTCCCTCTCCCTCCCTGGTGGTCATGTGAACCCAACCTCCGGACGCATCCCGATCCTGGACGTCCATCCGTGTGTCGATCGCGGCCGCCGCCCGGCGAAGGCGGTGGCCGGCGAGACCTTCCAGGTCACCGCCACCGTCTTCCGCGAAGGCCCGGACGCCCTCGCCGCCCGGGTGGCGCTCGTCGACCCGCGGGGCCGCACCGGGCCCCTGACACCGATGCGCGAACTGGCCCCCGGCACCGATCGCTGGGGCGCCCATGTCACCCCCGACGCGGAAGGCGACTGGACGTTCCACGTCGAGGCCTGGAGCGATCCGGTCAGCACCTGGCGACACCGCGCCCGGATCAAGATCCCCGCAGGCCAGGACATCGAGCTGACCCTCGAAGAGGGGGCGGGACTGCACGACCGCGCCGCCGCCGCGATCCCCGCCCCCGACACCGACCCCGACACCGACCCCGGCCCCGCGCCCTGCGCCAAGGCCGTACTCCGCCGGGCCGCCGCCGCGCTGCGGGACCGTGCCCGGCCCGCCCCGGACCGGCTCGCGGCGGCCCTCACACCCGAGGTGGACGCCGCGCTCGCCCGCCATCCGCTGCGCGAACTGGTCACCGTCTCCGACCCGTTGCCCCTGATCGTGGAGCGCCCCCGCGCCCTGTACGGCTCCTGGTACGAGTTCTTCCCGCGCTCCGAAGGCGCCGTGCTGCGCACGGGCGAGCCGCCCGTCAGCGGCACCTTCGCCACGGCCGCGCGGCGGCTGCCCGCGATCGCCGCGATGGGCTTCGACGTGGTGTATCTGCCGCCCGTCCACCCCATCGGCGCCACCCACCGCAAGGGCCCCGACAACGCCCTCACAGCCGGTCCGCACGACGTCGGCGTGCCCTGGGCCGTCGGCTCCCCGGACGGCGGCCACGACGCCGTACACCCCGACCTCGGCACCCTCGACGACTTCGACGCGTTCGTGCGCCGGGCGGGCGAACTCGGCCTGGAGGTCGCCCTCGACCTCGCGCTCCAGTGCTCCCCCGACCACCCCTGGGTGGACAAGCACCCCGAGTGGTTCCGGCGCCGGCCCGACGGGAGCATCGCGTACGCCGAGAACCCGCCGAAGAAGTACCAGGACATCTATCCGCTCGACTTCGACCAGGACCTGCCGGGCCTGGTCGCCGAGACGCTGCGGCTGCTGCGGTTCTGGATGGGACACGGCGTACGGATCTTCCGCGTCGACAACCCGCACACCAAGCCGGTGGTCTTCTGGGAGCGGGTGCTCGCCGCCGTCCGGCGCACCGACCCGGACGTGATCTTCCTGGCCGAGGCGTTCACCCGCCCCGCGATGCTGCACCGCCTCGCGGCCATCGGCTTCCAGCAGTCGTACACGTACTTCACCTGGCGCAC
The DNA here is from genome assembly GCF_054788135.1 of Streptomyces sp. O3. Classification (NCBI taxonomy): domain Bacteria; kingdom Bacillati; phylum Actinomycetota; class Actinomycetes; order Kitasatosporales; family Streptomycetaceae; genus Streptomyces; species Streptomyces sp. O3. Next base: position 27,022 of record NZ_JBTVYK010000010.1, on the reverse strand, counting down.
CACCAAGCGCGAACTGACCGAGTACGCCACCGAACTCACCGGCGAGGCGGCCGCTTATCTGCGGCCCAACCTCTTCGTGAACACCCCCGACATCCTGCACGCCTACCTCCAGGAAGGCGGACGGCCCGCCTTCGCCGTACGGGCCGTGCTCGCCGCGACCCTCTCCCCCAGCTGGGGCGTCTACAGCGGCTACGAGCTCTGCGAGAACACCCCCCTGCACCCCGGAAGCGAGGAGTACCTGAACTCCGAGAAGTACCGACTCCGTCCACGTGACTGGGAGTCGGCCGAGCGCGAAGGCCGCTCCCTCGCCCCTCTGATCACCGAGCTGAACCGGATCAGACGCCGCAGCCCCGCCCTGCGCCAACTGCGTGACCTGCGCTTCCACCACGCCGACAACGACGCGGTGCTCGTGTACTCCAAGCGGCGGGGCGCGAACACGGTTCTGGTGGTCGTCAACCTCGACCCGCACCACACCCAGGAGGCCACGATCTCGTTGGACATGCCGACGCTCGGGCTCGACTGGCACGAGACCGTGCCGGTGCGCGACGAACTCACCGGCGAGACCTACCACTGGGGCAGCGCTGGCTACGTACGCCTCGAACCGGGCCGCGCACCCGCGCCCGCGCACCTCTGCACCGTTCTGCGACCGTCCTCACCGCACACCGGAGGGTCACCCACATCATGATCGTCAACGAGCCCGTCCAGGACACCTTCGAGGACACCCCGGCGGGGGACCGCGACCCCGACTGGTTCAAACGCGCCGTGTTCTACGAGGTCCTGGTGCGGTCCTTCCAGGACAGCAACGGCGACGGCATCGGCGACCTCAAGGGCATCACCGCCAAGCTGGACTACCTCCAGTGGCTCGGCGTGGACTGCCTGTGGCTGCCGCCGTTCTTCAACTCGCCGCTGCGCGACGGCGGTTACGACGTCTCGGACTACACATCCATCCTGCCCGACTTCGGCGACCTGGCCGACTTCGTGGAGTTCACAGACGCCGCGCACCAGCGGGGCATGCGGGTGATCATCGACTTCGTGATGAACCACACCAGCGATCAGCACCCGTGGTTCCAGCAGTCCAGAACCGACCCGGAAGGGCCGTACGGCGACTACTACGTCTGGGCCGACGACGACAAGCGGTACCCGGACGCCCGGATCATCTTCGTCGACACCGAGTCCTCCAACTGGACCTTCGACCCGGTGCGCAAGCAGTACTTCTGGCATCGCTTCTTCTCCCACCAGCCGGACCTCAACTACGAGAACCCGGCCGTCCAGGAGGAGATCATCGCGGCCCTGCGGTTCTGGCTGGACCTGGGCATCGACGGCTTCCGGCTGGACGCCGTGCCGTATCTGTTCGCCGAGGAGGGCACCAACTGCGAGAACCTGCCGCGCAGTCACGCCCTGCTCAAGCGGGTCCGCGCGGAGATCGACGCGCACTACCCGGACACCGTGCTGCTGGCCGAGGCCAACCAGTGGCCCGAGGACGTCGTCGACTACTTCGGAGACTTCGCGGCGGGCGGCGACGAGTGCCATATGGCTTTCCACTTCCCGGTGATGCCGCGCATCTTCATGGCGGTGCGCCGCGAGTCCCGCTATCCGGTCTCCGAGGTGCTGGCCAAGACACCGGCGATCCCGTCCGGCTGCCAGTGGGGCATCTTCCTGCGCAACCACGACGAGTTGACGCTGGAGATGGTCACGGACGAAGAACGCGACTACATGTACGCCGAGTACGCCAAGGACCCCCGGATGCGCGCCAACATCGGCATCCGGCGTCGCCTGGCCCCGCTCCTGGACAACGACCGCAACCAGATCGAGCTGTTCACCGCCCTGCTGCTGTCGCTGCCGGGCTCGCCGATCCTCTACTACGGCGACGAGATCGGCATGGGCGACAACATCTGGCTCGGCGACCGGGACGCCGTCCGCACCCCGATGCAGTGGACCCCGGACCGCAACGCGGGCTTCTCCTCCTGCGATCCGGGACGGCTCTACCTCCCCACGATCATGGACCCGGTGTACGGCTACCAGGTGACGAACGTCGAGGCGTCGATGTCGTCGCCGTCCTCGCTGCTGCACTGGACCCGCCGCATGATCGAGATCCGCAAGCAGAACGAGGCGTTCGGGCTCGGCAGCTACATCGAACTGCCCTCCACGAACCCGGCCGTGCTGGCCTTCCTGCGCGAGGCCCCGCCGGCCGAGGAGGGCGGGGACGACCTGGTGCTGTGCGTCAACAACTTCTCCCGGTTCGCGCAGCCCACGGAGCTGGACCTGCGGGCCTATCTGGGACGGCATCCGGTGGAGCTGATCGGCGGGGTGCGCTTCCCGCCGATCGGCGAGTGGCCGTATCTGCTGACCCTGGCGGGCCACGGGTTCTACTGGTTCCGTTTGCGCAAGGACCCCGCGTAGCTTGGGAGTCGGTGAGAGTGTCGGTAAGAGTTCAGCGCGTGGGTGAACTGGTCCCGCGGAAGGACGCGACGTCATGCCGGAAGCCGCCGCCCGTCTCGGTACGACCGCCGTCGCGCTGCTCCGCTCGCTCGATCCGCTGCTGCGGGACTGGCTGCCCCGGCAGCGCTGGTTCGCCGGGAAGGGCCGCCCGGTCACCGGCTTCGCGCTGGTCTCGGCGGCCGAGCTGCTGCCGCCGTCGGCCGCCGCGCCCTCATCGGCCGGGCTGCTGCATCTGCTGGTGCGGGTGCGGCAGCCGGGGGCCGCCGGGCAGGCAGGCGAGCAGCGGGGCGGGGCGGGCGCGCCTCCCGGTGACTGCTATCAACTGCCGCTCGGCGTACGGCGGACCCTGCCGAAGCGGCTCGCGCCCGCGCTGATCGGCCGCCCGGCGCACGGGCCGCTGGCCGGGTGGACGGTGTACGACGCGCTGGGGGACCCCCGGCTCGCGGAACTGCTCCTGGAACGGCTGCGGATGCCGGGCCGGACCGGCGGACTCCGCTTCGCGCGTGCCGACGGGGCGCGGATCCCGGCCGGTCTCACGGCACGACCCCTGCCCGCCGAGCAGTCCAACTCCTCGCTCATATACGGCGACTCGCGCAGCGACTCACTCAGCGAATCGCTCATCCTGAAGGTCATCCGCCGGGTGCGCCCCGGCGTCCACCCGGACCTGGAGCTGCCGCGCGCGCTGGCCCGCGCGGGGTGCGCGCGGGTGCCCGCGCCGGTGGCCTGGTTCCACGCCCGCACACCGGACGGCGGCCCCTGTGTACTCGGCGTCCTCCAGCCCTATCTGGCGGGCGCGGACGACGGCTGGGAGCGGGCGCTGCGGCTGCTGGGCGCTGGCGTCGACTTCACGCCGGACGCGGCCGCGCTCGGCCGGGCCACGGCCGAGGTGCACGCCGCGCTCGCGGCCGCGCTGCCCACCGCCCCGCTAGGCAGGGCGGGGCGCGACCTGATCGCGTCCGGGATGCGGGAGCGGCTGGCGGCGGCGGCGCGTGCGGTGCCCGCGCTGCGGGAGTACGCGCCGGGGCTCGCCGCCGCGTTCGACGCGCTACGCGAGACGGGGGACGGCGCGTCCGGGTGTGCCCAGCGCGTGCACGGCGATCTGCACCTCGGCCAGTGCCTGCGCGCGCCCTCCGGTGACTGGTCGCTGATCGACTTCGAGGGCGAGCCCGCGCGCCCACTCGCCGAGCGCCGACTCCCCCAGCCACCCGTACGCGATGTGGCCGGGATGCTCCGGTCCTTCGACTACGCGGCCCGCTCGCACCGGCCGTGGTCGCCCAGGTGGGCCGCCGACTGCCGGGCCGCGTACTGCGCCGGATACGCGCGGGCGTCCGGCCGTGATCCGCGCGCTCAGGCGGCGCTGCTGCGCGCGTACGAGACCGACAAGGCGGTGTACGAGGTCCTCTACGAGGCCCGGCACCGCCCCGACTGGCTCCCTGTCCCGCTGGCCGCCGTACGCCGCCTGGCCACCGGCTGACCGCACACCCGCCGCGCTGTCCGTACCGCCCGTCCCGCCCGAGCTGTTTCGAGGAGGCGTACGCCCGTGACCGACCGCCGCCCGGCACGCCAGCCCCAGCCCCAGCCCCAGCCCCAGCCCCAGCCCCAGCCCCAGCCCCAGCCCCAGCCCCAGGTTCCCCGCGCCGACCGCGAGCGGCTGCTCAGCGGCTCGCATCATGACCCGCACTCCGTGCTCGGCGCGCACCCGGTCCCAGGCGGCACAGCGTTCCGGGTGCTGCGTCCGTACGCCCGGAAGGTGACCGTGCTGACCGACGGCCAGCGCGCCGAACTGCACGACGACGGCGAGGGGTTCTTCACCGGCGCGCTCCCCCTCCCGCTCCCCGAGGTGACCGACTACCGCCTCCTGGTCGCGTACCAGGACACCGAGATCGACACCCACGATCCGTACCGCTTCCTGCCCGCCCTCGGCGACTTCGACCTGCACCTGATCGGCGAGGGGCGGCACGAGGAGCTGTGGCGGGCGCTGGGCGCGCGGCCCATGACCCACCAGGGCGTGACCGGCACCCGCTTCACGGTCTGGGCGCCGCACGCGCGCGGCGTCCGCCTCGTCGGGGACTTCGACTCCTGGGACGGCACCGGGTTTCCGCTGCGCTCGCTGGGCCGCTCCGGCGTCTGGGAGCTGTTCGCCCCCGGCGTCGGCGAGGGCGAGCTCTACAAGTTCGAGATCACCCGCCCGGACGGCTCCAGAACCCTGCGCGCCGACCCGCTGGCCCGCCGCACCGAGCCCCCGCCCGCCACCTCCTCGATCGTGCACGCCTCGCACCACACCTGGCGGGACGAGCGGTGGATGGCGAACCGGGCGGCCCGCCCCGCGCACACCTCGCCCTTCTCGGTGTACGAGGTGCATCTGCCCTCCTGGCGTCCCGGACTGACCTACCGTCAGCTCGCTGTCGAACTCCCCGCGTACGTCCGGGACCTGGGCTTCACCCATGTCGAGCTGATGCCGGTCGCCGAGCACCCGTACGGCGGCTCCTGGGGCTACCAGGTCACCGGCCTCTACGCGCCGACCGCGCGCCTGGGCACTCTCGACGACTTCAAGCATCTCGTCGACGCGCTGCACCAGGCGGGCGTCGGGGTGCTGCTGGACTGGGTGCCCGCGCACTTCCCGCGCGACGACTGGGCGCTGGCCGAGTTCGACGGCAGACCGCTGTACGAGCACGGGGATCCGGCGCGGGCGGCGCACCCCGACTGGGGCACCCTGGAGTTCGACTACGGCCGCGCCGAGGTGCGCGGCTTCCTGGTGGCGAGCGCGGTCTACTGGTGCGAGGAGTTCCACCTGGACGGACTGCGGGTGGACGCCGTGGCTTCGATGCTCTACCTGGACTACTCGCGCGCGTCCGGCGAGTGGACCCCGAACGCGCACGGCGGCCGCGAGAACCTCGACGCGGTGGCCTTCCTCCAGGAGCTGAACGCGACCCTGTACCGGCGCGTGCCCGGCGTCGTCACCATCGCCGAGGAGTCCACGGCCTGGGACGGCGTCACCCGCGCCACCGACCACGGCGGCCTCGGCTTCGGCCTGAAGTGGAACCTGGGCTGGATGCACGACTCGCTGTCGTATCTGTCCCGTGATCCGGTCCGCCGCGCATACCACCACCATGAGTTGACGTTCTCGATGGCGTACGCCTACAGCGAGAACTACGTCCTGCCCGTCTCGCACGACGAGGTGGTGCACGGCAAGCGGTCGCTCGTCTCCAAGATGCCGGGCGACTGGTGGCGGCAGCGCGCCGACCTGCGCGCCTACCTGGGTTTCATGTGGGCCCACCCCGGCAAGCAACTCCTCTTCATGGGCCAGGAGTTCGCACAGGGCGCGGAGTGGTCCGACGCGCACGGCCCCGACTGGCGGCTGCTCGACCCGTCATACGGGGCGCAGGCCGACCACCGGGGTGTACGCGACCTGGTCCGCGACCTCAACGAGGTCTACCGCCGGACACCGGCCCTGTGGGAGCGGGACACCGACCCCGGCGGCTTCGCCTGGATCGCCGCCGACGCGGCGGACGACAACGTCCTGGCCTTCCTCCGCTACGACGCGAACGGCCGCCCGCTGCTGTCCGTCTCCCACTTCTCGCCGGTCGTCCGGCACGCGTACCGCGTCGGCGTCCCCTCCGACGTACCCGCCTGGCGCGAGGTCCTCAACACGGACGCGGCCCGCTACGGCGGCGGCGACGTCACCCACGAGCCGGTGCTGAGGCCGGACCCCACCCCCGCGCACGGCCGCGCGGCCAGTCTGCGTCTGACGCTTCCGCCGCTGGCGACGGTATGGCTACGGCCAGCGTGACCGGGGACTCCACCCCTGGTCCGCTGATCGCCCTGCCCCTGATCGCCCTCGGGCTCGTCCTCAAACGCCGGACGGGCTGAGATCCAGCCCCACCGGCAGCGAACCGCTGTACAGCACCCCCAGGGTCTGCGTGGCACGGGTCAACGCGACGTACAGGTCGCTGGTCTTGAGCGCTCCGGGCTCGACGACCACCACCGCGTCGAACTCAAGCCCCTTGGCCTGCCGCGCGTCGAGCAGCACCACCCGCCGCGTCAGGTCGGGCGCGCCCCCGGCCGTCACCCCGTCCAGCCGCGCGGCCAGCGCCTCGTGCAGCTCACGCGGGGCGATCACCGCGAGCCGCCCCTCGTCGGGGAGGTCGCGGGCGACCGCGTCCGCCACCGCGCCCGGCAGGGCGGACACGGCGTCGACGCCCCGGACCCAGGGCCGCACCCCCGTCGCCCGCACCGACCGCGGCGGCTCGAACTCCGGGTTGCGCGCCCGCAGCACGCCCGCCGCCAGCTCCATCACCTCCGCCGGGGTCCGGTAGTTGACGCCGAGCCGCACCAGCTCCCACCGGTCGTCGACATACGGCGCGAGGATGTCCTCCCACGCCCCGCAGCCCGCCTCGTCCCCGGTCTGCGCGGGATCCCCGACGAGGGTCATGGACCGGGTCGGGACCCGCCGCATCAGCAGCCGCCAGGCCATCGGCGACAGTTCCTGCGCCTCGTCCACGATGATGTGCCCGAACGCCCAGGTACGGTCCGCCGCCGCACGCTCGGCGGCGCTGCGGTGGTCGGCCTCCTCCTGCCGCTCGGCCATCCGCTCGGCGTCGATGATGTCGTGTGCGAGCAGCACCTCGGACGCGTCGTCGTCCTTCTCCTCCTTGTCCTCGAACTCGTAGGTACGGGAGGCGTACGAGACGTCGAGCACCCCCTGGGCGTACTCGATGCGCCGCTCCCGCTCGGCCTCCTCGGCGGCGCGCGCGGCGGAGTCGTCCACCCCGAGCAGCTCGGCGGCCTCGTCGAGCAGCGGGACGTCGGCGGAGGTCCACGCGGCGCCGCGATCCCGCTGGATCGCCTTCGCGTCGGCGTCCGGCAGATACCCCTGCGGGTCCGCGAGGAAGTCGGCGATGAGCTGCTGCGGGGTGAGCGACGGCCACAGCGAGTCGATCGCGGAGTGCACCTCGGCGCTGGTGGCGATCTCCTTGCCCAACTGGGCGATGTCGTCGGGCCCCAGCAGGTTCGGCCCGCCGAAGGGGTCGGCGCCGATCCGCTCGGCCAGCTGGTCGGTCAGCGCGTCGATGAGCTGGAACGCGAAGTACGGGCGGGCCAGGTTGTGCGGGAGCCGCTGCGCGCGGGCGTGGGCGCGGGCGTCCTCGGCCATGCCCCGCTCAAGGAACAGCGTCCCGTATCCCTCGTGGTCGATCTCCAGGACCGGGTCCGGGACGGCCTGCCGCGCCCGCACCACGGCGGCGATGACGTCGGCCATGCCCGCGCGCCCCTTCACGGCGGCCGCGTCGGGCGTCTCGGCACCGTCCGCCCGCACGCCGGGGAACAGCTCGCCCAGGGTCGCGAGCAGCACCCCGGTCTCCCCCAGCGAGGGCAGGACCTCGCCGATATAGCCCAGGAACGCCGGGTTCGGCCCGACGATGAGCACCGCGCGCTTGGCGAGCACCTCGCGGTGCGCGTACAGCAGATACGCGGCACGGTGCAGCGCCACGGCGGTCTTCCCGGTGCCGGGACCGCCCTCGACGACCATGACGCCCTGGTGCGGGGCGCGGATGATCCGGTCCTGCTCGGCCTGGATGGTCTGCACGATGTCGCCCATCCGCCCGGTGCGGGCGGCGTTGACGGCGGCGAGGAGCACGTCGTCGCCGTTGTGGTCCTCGAACCCGGTACGGCTGGTGTCCGAGACATCCAGGATCTCGTCGTGCAGCGCGGTGACCGTACGCCCGTCGGTGGTGAGGTGCCGACGTCGCCGCAGCCCCATAGGCGTATGACCGGTGGCGAGATAGAACGGCCGGGCGACGGGCGCCCGCCAGTCGATGAGCAAGGGCGTTCGCTCCGGGTCGTCGGCGCGGATTCCGATACGCCCGATGTGATGGTGGGGCGCGGCCCCGTCGGGCGCGTCCGCGAAGTCAATGCGCCCGAAGCAGAGCCCGGACTCGACACCGTCCAGCTCGACGACCGCCCGGCTCCGCTCCTCCGCGACCACATCCCGCTCAAGCCGGGCCTGGAGCCCGCGTCCTACCTGGGCCAGAGCCCGGTGTGCCTGCGTCTGGGCCTCGGCGCGGAGCGCGTCGAGGCGGTCGTAGAGGTGGTCGATGAATTGCTGCTCGTCCCGCAATTCAGCAGAGTCCCCGGTTGACAATTCGACTCCTCGTGGGATACGGTGTTTTCAGTTGGCCCCCTTTGCGGGGCCTTTCTCTATTTGCAGAGAAACACCAAATATACCCCGAGGAATACCCAGGACGTCAAACGTCCTGGGTATTCACCGTAAATTCCGGGCAACGTCAGAGGACGTCCTCCAGTTCGGTGAGCAGCTTGCGCTTGGGCCGCGCGCCCACCATCGACTTCACCGGTTCGCCGCCCCGGAAGACCATCAGCGTGGGCGTCCCGAGCACCCCGTACGCCACCGTCGTCTCCGGACTGGCGTCCACGTCCACCGAGACGACCTTGAGCCGCTCGCGCTCCTCCCCCGCTACGGCGCTCAGTACGGGCGCGAGCTGTCGGCACGGCCCGCACCACTCGGCCGTGAACTCGACCAGCACGGGGCGTTCGGCCCCCAGCACCTCGCCCGCGAAGTCCGCGTCGGTGACCACCGACACGCCCTCAGGTATCGCTCCCACTGTCCCACTCCCCATCCAGTTCGCAGCGCGGCTCCGGACCTCCCGGAACCGCCGCGTCGGCGGCCAGCGCGTCCCGCGCCTGAACCCGCGCCTGAACCGCTTGAACCCGTTCCTGAGCCCGCGCCCGCTCGGCCCGCGCCAACTGGGCGCCTACCTGGGCCCGTACGCCCCGCAGCTGTCCGATCAGCGCGTCAAGCTCCTCAAGCTTGCGCCGATAGACGGCGAGCGAGTCCGGACACGTATCGCCCTGCGGATGCCCCGCGCGCAGACACTCCACGAACGGCCGGGTCTCCTCCAGCTCGAACCCGAAGTCCTGAAGGGCCTGGATCTGCCGCAGCAGCCGCAGATCCTCCTCGTCGTACGTCCGATAGCCATTGCCCGTCCGCCGGGCGGTCAGCAGCCCCCGCGACTCGTAGTACCGCAGAGTCCGCGTGGTCGTCCCGGCCCGCTCAGCCAGCTCACCGATGCGCATGCCCGCGACGGTAATCCTTGACGCGGACGTCAAGGCCAGCGCGCGACCGGGCCGGGCGATAATCAACGAAGCCACCCGCCCGCCGCCGCCTCCTCCCTCCGAACGGAGCCCTACCGTGAAACGCCCGCTACTGGCCGCCGTCGCCGCAGCCGCCGCCCTGTTCGCCATAACCGGCTGCGGCACGGAAAGCGGCGCCGACCGGGCCGCCGCCCCACCGGACGCGACCGGACCGGGCACGGCCGGACCGGACGCGACGCCGTCACCGGACTTCCAGGACGTGGCCGCCCGCTGTGCGGACAGCGCCCCGAGCCCCTCGCCCACCCGGTCGGCGATCCGGGAGACCTTGGACCCCTGGGCGTCCAAGCACGTCGAGAACAACGCGTTCAAACAGGCCATGCCGCTCGGTCCGGACGCCCGATGCCGAGGCCGGGCGCACGCCGAGCGCATCACGAAGGCCCTGTCCGCCGGGCCCGGTGTGCGCGACGAACAGGGCCTGCGCGCCGCCCTGGAGAAGCTCTCCTACCCCAAGGACAGCACCGAGGTCAGCAGTTACGGCACGACCCTCGGCTTCACCCTCAGCATCCCCGAAACGGGCCCCTGCCTCACCGGCAAGGTGAGGCCCACCCTCGAAGTCACCCCGCACGGCCCGTACATGGAAGGCGGCTGCACCAAACCGCGCGGGGGACACTGAGCCCTTACGCGGGAGTCGTCCCGTCCGGCTTCCAGTCCTGGGCGAGGAGCCCGAGTACGACCTCGTCCAGGAACTCGCCCAGCACCCAGGCCGACGAGCGCAGCACGCCCTCGCGCACGAAGCCGTTGCGCTCGGCGGAGCGCAGCATCGCGGCGTTGTCGGCCAGCGTCTCGATCTGCAGGCGCTGGAGGCCGCGCACGACGAAACCGTAGTGGCACAGCGTCGCGACGACGTCGGTGCCGTAGCCCTTGCCGCGCGCGGACGGCAGCAGCCCGAGGCCGATGTGCGCGCACCGGTTGTGGTGGTCGATGCCCCACAGTGTCGCGGTGCCGATCAGCGTGCCGCCGTCCAGCTCCACCACGGAGAACTGGGCGCTTCCCGGATTCGTGTCGTCCACGACGAGCCGCGGGTCCTTCGAGCCGGGTGTGATCGGCTTCCATGGCCCGCCCTCGGCTCGCGCGGAGTTGACCACGTCGTCGTAGAGCTCGGTTCGCAGGACCGGGATGTCGTCGTCGTGCCGGGCCCGCAGCCCGATCGTGTTACCCCTCAACATGCAAGCTTCTTATCCGACCGGACCGACCTGCGGCAATCCCATTATCCGAGACCGCCCCTCCGGCTAACCGCCGCCCGCCCCACGGCGGATGACGCGGCTGCGGGGGCTCACCGACCCGTGCGGCCGAGTCCGCCCGCGTGCGCGAGGCACGCGGGCGGACTCGGACACGGTCACGCCGCGGTGACGGCCACCGGACGCACGCGTCCGCGAGGCAGAGGCCTAGGCGGACGCGGCCTCCGTCTCCGGCTTCGCTTCGGTCTCGGGCGCGGACCCGGACGCCGCCGGGGAGTCCGCCTCGGAGCCGGACGCGGAGCCGGGCTCGGCCGCGGCCGCGTGCCCGGTCGCCTCGTCCGTCGCCGCGCCAGCCCGACGCCGTGGCAGCAGCACCGCCACCAGCACCGTCCCCACGCCCAGGATCACCGCGCCGACCAGGCTGGTGTGCGCCACCGAGTCGCTGAACGCCGCGCCCACCGAGTCGGCCATCTGCCGCGCCCCGTCCGCGAGCTGCTCGGCCTTGCCGGTGAGCTGCGCGGCCTGCTCCGGGGTGCCCGCCTGGGCCGCCTTCGCCGCGGCCTCCTTGGCCTGCTCGCCGATGGCCTGCGCCACCGCGTACCCGGCGCCCACCGAGTCCTGCGCGGTGGCCAGCGCGTCGGCCGGGAGCTCGACGCCCGACGCCGCCGACGCCTTTGCCGCGTCGGAGAGGTTCGCCGAGTACGTGCTCGCCAGTACGGAGCCGAGTACGGCGATGCCGAGCGAGCCGCCCAGCTCGATCGACGTGTCGTTGACCGCGCCGCCGACGCCCAGCTCGGACTCCGGGAAGGCCCCCATGATCGCGTCGGTGCAGGGCGACAGGGCCAGCCCGATGGCCAGGCCGAGGATCATCAGCGGGGCGAGGAAGTCGCCGTACGACGAGCCGCCGTCGATCTGGGTGAGCAGCGCGAGCGCCGCCGTTCCGCCGACCATCCCGGCCGTGACGGTGATCCTCATGCCGATGCGCGGCGTGAGGTACCCGGTCAGCGCGGAGCCCACGAAGACCGCGCCCGCCAGCGGCAGCATCCGTACGCCGGTCTCCAGCGGGTTGTAGCCGAGCACGAACTGCAGGTGCTGGGTGAGGTAGTAGAACGCGCCGAAGACCGCGAGGAAGAAGAGCGCGACGGCGAGGTTGGATCCGGCGAAGCCGCGGTTCAGGAAGCGGCGCACGTCGAGTACGGGGTGCGGGTGGCGCAGCTCCCAGACCACGAAGAGGACGAGGGCGACGCCCGCGACGACGGCCGCGCCGATGGCGCCCGCACCCCAGCCGAAGTGCGGCCCGTCGATGATCATGTAGATCAGCGCACCGACCCAGACGACGGACAGCAGGCCGCCGACGTAGTCGATGCTGCCGTGCCGGGCGGCCTTGGACGGCGGTACGAGGGTGAGCGTGCCGACGATCGCGACGACCGCGACGGGCACGTTGATCAGGAACGTCGAGGCCCAGCCGTGGCTCTCCAGGAGCATCCCGGCGACCAGCGGCCCGGCCGCGATCGCCAGACCGGCGGTGGCCGTCCACATCACGATCGCCTTGGCCCGCTCGGCACGCGGGAAGGTCGCGGCGAGCAGCGAGAGCGTGGCGGGCATGATCATGGCGGCGCCGACGCCCATCACGGCACGGGCGGCGATGACGCCGCCCGAGCTGTCCACGAGCGAGCCCGCGACGGCGCCGCCGCCGAACACGAGCAGACCGAGTATGAGCGCGCCGCGGCGGCTGTACTTGTCGCCGACCGCGCCGAGCAGCAGCATCAGGGCCGCGTACGGGACGGTGTAGCCGTCGATGACCCATTGCAGGTCGGAGCTGGTGAGGCCGAGGTCCTGGGTCATGTCGGGGGCCGCGACGGTGAGCGCCGTGTTGGCCATGACGATGATCAACAGACTCAGGCAGAGCACGCCCAGTGCCCACCAGCGACGGGCGTAGGGCCCGTCCATCTTCTCCACCGGCTCGTCGATGACGAGGCGCATCCGGGGCCGCCTTCCCTCAGGAATCTGCACAGATATGTGCAACTACACAGTCATGTGCAAGTTACGTTATTGCACACGGCTGTGCAAATCTGGGTGACTGTGCAGAATGGACGGCATGACCACGGCACCGACGCCCGCGACCGGCCCCACGCGCGCGACCTCGCCCGGATCGCGCGCGACCGCGACCGGCCGCGCGGACGCCAACCGCCGCCGCATCCTGGACGTCGCCTTCACCGAGCTGCTGCGCGACCCCGACGCGTCGATGGACCAGATCGCCAAGGCGGCGGGAGTCGTCCGCCGTACGGTCTACGGCCACTTCCCGAGCCGGGACGCGCTGATCAGCGCGCTCACCGACAGCGCCGTCGAAGCGGTCGCGGCCTCCCAGGAACGGGAGCACCCGGACGCCGCGGACCCCGCCGAGGAGCTGGCCCGCCGCACCCTCGCGGTCTGGCCGATCGCCGACCGCTACCGGCTGCTCGTCGCGCTCGCCCAGCGCAGCGTGACCATGGCGGGCATCAGGCAGCGCCTCGCGCCGGTCCGCGAGAACCTGACCCGGCTGCTGCGCCAGGGCCTGGAGGCGGGGGTGTTCCAGTCCCCGCTGCCCGCCGACGCCCTGGCGTACGTCCATGAGCAGCTGCTGTTCGGCCTGATGGAGGCGGTCAACGACGGCGCGCTCCCGGCCGACCGGGCGGGCGAGTCCGCGGCGGCGGCGGCCCTGATCTCGGCCGGGGTCCCGGTCGAGCGCGCGACGGAACTCGCCGCCCGCCTCGGCCGTTCCCCGGAGGGCGGCACGGTGCAAGAATGAGCGGAGAGTGACTCGCTGGTAACAATCTTCGTAGGTTTCTCTAAGTGGTGATCCTGGCGGAACGCACCGTAGTCGGCGCGCCCCCGCCCCCCTAGCGTGTGCGCGTGCACCAGATCCAGCCCGCTCCCCCGTTCAACGCCCTCGCCGCCCGCAGGCTGCGCCAGTCGCTCGGCATGGCGCCCGGCCACGTCGCGTACGGCATGTACGCCTCGTACGGGCTGACGCATATCACCGCCGACACCATCGAGGCCTGGGAGCGCGGCCAGGCCGCACCGAACGCCACCGAGCTGACCGCGCTCGCGGGCGCCCTGTGGTGCGCGCCCGCCGAGCTGATGGGCGCGGCGACCACACTGCGGGAGCACCGGCTGGCGCGCGGGCTCGCCCCCGAGGACGTGGCCCACGCGGTCGGCGTCGGCGTCGACGCGTATCTGCGGATGGAGAAGACCGGGAAGTGGCGGGGCAACGAGCGGCAGGCGAAGGCCCTGGCCGAGACGCTCGGGCTCTCGGTGCGGGAGTTCGCCACAGTCACCGGCCTCGACGAGCGGCTGACGGAGATGCTGCGCGGCACGGTGACCACGCGCTGGCAGGCGTACACGCGCCCGATCGCCAAGCTGCTGCCGCTGGAGCGGTCCCGGCTGGACGCCGCGCTGGAGCGGCTGCACGAGGACTACCAGGCGCTGATGGTCGGCACCCTCAGCTGGGGCGGCGGCAGCGCGTCCGGCGAGGCGGCGGGCCGGGAGTTCCTGGAACGGGTCCTGGACCACTTCTGGGCACGGGTCGAACCGGCCGATCCGGGCCACCTGGGCGGCCCCGGTCCCCGACACCGGGCCTGAGGCCGCGCGGGGCCGGACCTGAGGGCCGCCGACGCGCCCCTCAGAACACCGACTCGGCCTCGGCCATCCGGCTCTCCGGCACCGTCTTGAGCGAGGTGACCGCCTCCGCGAGCGGCACCATCTCGACGTCCGTGCCCCGCAGCGCGGTCATCCTGCCGAACTCTCCGCGGTGCGCGGCCTCGACGGCGTGCCAGCCGAACCGGGTGGCGAGGACCCTGTCGTACGCGGTGGGGGTGCCGCCGCGCTGGACATGGCCGAGGATGACCGGCTTGGCCTCCTTGCCGAGGCGGTGCTCCAGCTCGTGGGCGAGCGCGGTGCCGATGCCCTTGAAGCGCTCATGGCCGTACTGGTCGACCTCGCCCCTGCCGTAGTCCATGGTGCCCTCGGCCGGGTGCGCGCCCTCGGCGACGCAGATGACCGCGAACTTCTTGCCACGGGCGAACCGTTCCTCCACCATCTTGCAGAGGTCGGCGGGGTCGAACGGCCGCTCCGGCAGGCAGATGCCGTGCGCGCCGCCCGCCATGCCGGACTCCAGGGCGATCCAGCCCGCGTGCCGCCCCATCACCTCGACGACCATCACCCGCTGGTGCGACTCGGCGGTCGTCTTGAGGCGGTCCATCGCCTCGGTGGCCACACCGACCGCGGTGTCGAAGCCGAAGGTGCGGTCCGTGGACGAAATGTCGTTGTCGATGGTCTTCGGCACGCCGACGACCGGCATCCCGGCGTCCGAGAGCATCCGGGCGGCGGTCAGCGTGCCCTCGCCGCCGATCGGGATGAGCGCGTCGATGCCGAGCCGCTTGGTGAGCTCGGGAGCGTTGGCCACGGCCTCCTGGAGGCGGCCCTTCTCCAGCCGGGTCGAACCGAGAATCGTGCCGCCACGCGCCAGAATGCCGCTCACGGCGGTCAGGTCGAGCGGCCGGTAGTGGCCGTCGAGCAGGCCCTTGTATCCATCCTCGAAGCCGATGACCTGGTCACCGTGGGCCGCGACGGCGCGGTGCACGACCGACCGGATCACTGCGTTGAGTCCAGGGCAGTCGCCGCCCGCGGTGAGAACGCCGATACGCATCGTGCCAAGTCTCCTGCTCGCTAGTCGTACACGTGAGCCGGGTACCGATTGTTCCACGGGCCGTCATCGCCTGCCGCTTCCCCCGCTCCGCCCGAAGGGACCCTAATGGAGTCACCCGACCGGTAGCATGAGGCCCTTTACCCAGCGGGCGCTCTATCGATCCGCCGGAGTATTGTCAAGAGGGCAAGCCCGCCATAACGGGCTCTTTCTGCGTTCGAGACGACTTCGAGACGACGAAGAGGAAACGGAGAGCACGCGTGACGCGCAGCGTGTACGTGACCGGGATCGACCGGGGCGACGGCCGCCAGGTCATCGAGCTGGGAGTCATGGAACTCCTGACCCGCCAGGTCGACCGGGTGGGCGTCTTCCGCCCACTCGTCCACGACGGCCCCGACCGGCTGTTCGACCTGCTGCGGGCCCGCTACCGGCTCGGGCAGGAGGCCTCGTCCGCCTTCGGGATGTCCTACGCCGACGCCGCCACGCTGCACGCGGAGAAGGGAACCGACGAGCTCGTCTCCCGGCTGGTGGACCGCTTCCACGAAGTGGCACACGCCTACGAGGTGGTGCTGGTACTCGGCACCGACTACGCCGACAGCCAGCTCGCCGACGAACTGGCGCTCAACGCCCGGCTCGCCAACGAGTTCGGCGCCTGGGTGCTCCCGGTCGTCGGCGGCAAGGCGCAGGACTCCGACGCGGTGCGCGCGGAGGCCCGTAACGCCTTCCGCGCGTACGAGGGGCTCGGCTGCGACGTACTCGCGCTGGCCGTGAACCGGGTCGCGCCCGACGACCGCGCGGAGATAGCCGAGCGGCTGGGCGCCCGCCTGCCGGTGCCCTGCTACGTCCTGCCCGACGAGCCCGCGCTCGCCGCGCCCACGGTCGCGCAGATCAGCCACGCGCTGGGCGCCACGGTGCTGCTCGGCGACGACGCCGGACTGGCCAGGGACGCGCTGGACTTCGTCTTCGGCGGCGCCATGCTGCCGAACTTCCTGAACGCCCTGACGCCCGGATCGCTGGTGGTCACCCCCGGCGACCGGGCCGATCTGGTGGTGGGCGCGCTCGCCGCGCACAGCGCCGGTACGCCGCCCATCGCGGGCGTCCTGCTCACGCTGGGCGAGCGGCCCAGCCCGGAGATCCTGCGCCTGGCCGCGCGGCTCGCGCCGGGCACCCCGGTCCTCTCGGTGGCCGGGAACTCCTTCCCCACCGCGGGTGAGCTGTTCGCCCTCGAAGGCAAGCTGAACGCCGCCACCTCACGCAAGGCGGAGACCGCGCTCGGCCTGTTCGAGCGCTATGTGGACGGCGCGGAGCTGCTGGGCCGGGTCCAGGTGTCGCGCAGCGACCGGGTCACCCCGATGATGTTCGAGCACAAGCTGATCGAGCAGGCACGCTCCGACCTGCGCCGCGTGGTGCTGCCCGAGGGCGCCGAGGAGCGGGTGCTGCGCGCGGCGGACGTCCTGCTGCGCCGCGGGGTGTGCGAACTGACGCTGCTCGGCGACGTGGAGGCGATCCGCAAGAAGGCCGCCGACCTCGGCGTCGACCTGGACCGCGCGCAGCTCATCGACCCGGCGGTCTCGCCGATGCGGCAGAAGTTCGCCGAGGAGTACGCCCAGCTGCGGGCCCACAAGGGCGTCACCGTCGAACTCGCCTACGACGTCGTCGCGGACGTCAACTACTTCGGCACGCTGATGGTGCGAAGCGGCCTGGCCGACGGCATGGTCTCCGGCTCGGTGCACTCCACCGCGGCGACCATCCGGCCCGCCTTCGAGATCATCAAGACACGGCCGGACGCGGGGATCGTCTCCTCGGTGTTCTTCATGTGCCTGGCCGACAAGGTGCTGGTGTACGGGGACTGCGCGGTCAACCCGGACCCGAACGCCGAGCAGCTCGCCGACATCGCCGTCCAGTCGGCCGCCACCGCCGCACGGTTCGGGGTCGAGCCGCGTATCGCGCTGTTGTCGTACTCGACCGGGACCTCGGGCACGGGCGCCGACGTGGACAAGGTGCGCGAGGCCACCGAGCTGGTGCGGGCCCGCCGCCCGGACCTGATGATCGAGGGGCCGATCCAGTACGACGCCGCGGTGGAGCCGTCCGTGGCGGCGACCAAGCTGCCGGGCTCGCCCGTCGCGGGCCAGGCGTCGGTGCTGGTCTTCCCCGATCTCAACACCGGCAACAACACCTATAAGGCCGTGCAGCGTTCGGCCGGCGCGATCGCGGTCGGCCCGGTGCTCCAGGGCCTGCGCAAGCCGGTCAACGACCTGTCCCGAGGCGCGCTCGTCCAGGACATCGTCAACACGGTCGCCATCACGGCGATCCAGGCCCAGACCCCTGCCCCTGCCCCTGCCCCTGCCCCTGCCCAAGAGAGCACCATCCGCTGATGACCGCGACCGCCACCCGCATCCTCGTCCTCAACTCCGGCTCCTCGTCGGTGAAGTACCAGCTCCTGGACATGCGCGACAGTTCACGTCTGGCCGTCGGCCTGGTCGAGCGGATCGGCGAGGAGACCTCCCGGCTCCAGCACACGCCGCTGACCGGCGAGAGCGCCGAGAGCCGTGAGCTGAACGGTCCGATCGCCGACCACGAGGCCGCGCTCAAGGCCGTCGCCGACGAACTGGCCGCCGACGGCCTCGGCCTGGACTCCCCGGAGCTGGCGGCCGTCGGCCACCGGGTCGTGCACGGCGGCCAGTCGTTCACCAGGCCCACGGTGATCGACGGCGAGGTGCTCGCCGAGATCGAGCGGCTGGTGCCCCTCGCCCCACTGCACAACCCGGCGAACATCACCGGCATCAAGGTGGCCCGCGCGCTGCGCCCCGACCTCCCCCAGGTCGCGGTGTTCGACACCGCGTTCCACACCACGATGCCGGAGCACGCCGCCCGGTACGCGATCGACGCGGCCACCGCCGACGCGTACCGCGTACGGCGCTACGGCTTCCACGGCACCTCGCACGCGTACGTGTCACGTGAGACGGCGAAGCTGCTCGGCAAGGCGCCCGATGACGTCAACGTGATCGTGCTGCACCTGGGCAACGGCGCGTCGGCGTCCGCGGTACGCGGCGGCGTGTGCGTGGACACCTCGATGGGCCTCACTCCGCTGGAGGGCCTGGTGATGGGGACCCGCTCCGGGGATCTCGACCCGGCGGTCGTCTTCCACCTCGCGCGCGTGGGCGGCATGTCCGTCGACGAGATCGACGCCCTGCTCAACAAGAAGAGCGGCATGGTCGGGCTCTGCGGCGACAACGACATGCGGGAGGTCACCCGCCGGATGGGCGAGGGCGACGAGCGCGCCCGGCTGGCCTTCGACGTCTACGTCCACCGCCTGAAGAAGTACATCGGCGCCTACTACGCGGTGCTCGGCCGCGTGGACGCGGTGGCCTTCACGGCGGGCGTCGGCGAGAACGCCGCCCTGGTGCGGCAGGCCGCGGTCACCGGTCTGGAGGAGCTGGGCCTGGCGCTGGACGCGGAGCGCAACGCGGTACGCGGCGATGCGCCGCGGCTGATCTCGGCGGACTATGCCAGGGTCGCCGTGGCCGTCGTACCGACCGATGAGGAACTGGAGATCGCCGCTCAGGCGTATGCCCTGGTCAGCGCATGATCGGCCTCGGGTCTGCGCCTGGGACGGCGCCTGGGACGGCCGCTTGTGCGGGCACACCTGAGCACGCCTCCGCCCATTTGGACCTTCCGCCAGACGGAATATTCCGCTCTGAAACAAACCGATAGGATCGCCTTATGCGCCGTTCCAAAATCGTCTGCACACTGGGCCCCGCCGTCGACTCGTACGAGCAGCTGAAAGCGCTCATCGAGGCCGGTATGAACGTGGCCCGCTTCAACTTCAGCCACGGGTCCCACGCAGAGCACCAGGAGCGTTACGACCGCGTCCGCCAGGCGGCCGACGACACCGGCCACGCCATCGGCGTCCTGGCCGACCTCCAGGGCCCCAAGATCCGCCTGGAGACCTTCGCCGAAGGCCCCGTCGAGCTGGTGCGCGGTGACGAGTTCACCATCACCACCGAGGACGTTCCGGGCGACAAGTCCATCTGCGGCACCACCTACAAGGGCCTGCCCGGCGATGTCGCCAAGGGCGACCAGGTGCTGATCAACGACGGCAACGTCGAGCTGAAGGTGACCGACGTCGACGGCCCGCGGGTCAAGACGATCGTCATCGAGGGCGGAGTCATCTCCGACCACAAGGGCATCAACCTGCCCGGCGCCGCCGTGAACGTGCCCGCGCTGTCCGAGAAGGACGTCGAGGACCTGCGGTTCGCGCTGCGGATGGGCTGCGACATGGTGGCGCTGTCCTTCGTCCGGAACGCCGACGACGTCAAGGACGTCCACCGGGTCATGGACGAGGAGGGCCGCCGGGTCCCGGTCATCGCCAAGGTCGAGAAGCCGCAGGCGGTCGCCAACATGGCCGATGTCGTCGCGGCCTTCGACGCGGTCATGGTGGCCCGCGGCGACCTGGCGGTCGAGTACCCGCTGGAGAAGGTCCCGATGGTGCAGAAGCGCCTGGTGGAGATGTGCCGCAGGAACGCCAAGCCGGTGATCGTCGCGACCCAGATGATGGAGTCGATGATCACCAACTCGCGGCCGACCCGCGCCGAGGCGAGCGACGTCGCCAACGCCATCCTGGACGGCGCGGACGCGGTCATGCTGTCCGCCGAGTCCTCGGTCGGCGCGTACCCGGTCGAGACGGTCAAGACCATGTCGAAGATCGTCCAGGCGGCGGAGCAGGAGCTGCTGTCCAAGGGCCTGCAGCCGCTGGTCCCCGGCAAGAAGCCGCGCACCCAGGGCGGCTCGGTGGCGCGCGCGGCCTGCGAGATCGCGGACTTCCTGGGCGGCAAGGCGCTGGTCGCCTTCACCCAGTCCGGCGACACCGCGCGGCGGCTGTCGCGCTATCGCGCCGAGCAGCCGATCGTGGCCTTCACGACCGACCCGAGCACCCGCAACCAGCTGACGCTGAGCTGGGGCGTCGAGTCCCGGATCGTGCCGCACGCCGACAACACCGACGCGATGGTCGACCTGGTCGACGCCGAGCTGCTGAAGCTCAAGCGCTACAGCGCGGGCGACATCATGATCATCACCGCTGGCTCGCCCCCCGGCGTCCCCGGCACCACCAACATGGTCCGGGTACACCACCTGGGCGGCGCCAACTAGGACCCGCGCCTGAGGCTGAGGGCCCACCGCCGTACAGCGGTGGGCCCTCAGCCCGTTCCGCACCGTCAGCCCGCGCGTCGAACCCTCTTGACGTTTGTCATGTCCACGCTTACTTTCTAGTCAGTTACCGGCCGGTAGATCAACTCGACGACACGCGACTCACGGAAGGGTGGGCGCAATGTCCCGTATCTCACCGAAGGTTCTCGGCGTGCTGCTCAGCGCGCTGACCGTCACCGCGTTAACGAGCAGCCCGTCCGGCGCGGCCCCCGCGGCCTCGGGCCTGCTCGACGGAACGATCAACGCCGAAGGCAACGCGTGCAGCTGGAGCGACGGCGTGACCAGTGCCGCTCCTCCCAGCACACTGACGGTAGACCGCTCAACCATCAACCCCCCTGGCGGCAACCTCAGCTGCTCCAGCGGGGCCACCGCGTCGCTCAACAACGACCCGACCGTGACGTTCGACGACACGAACGGCACGGCGAACACCGACATGCTGGATGTGTCGGTCACGAAGTGGGGCGTGACCTGCCGCTACCAGGCGACGAACGTCTCGGCGCAGCGCGACGGCGACACCCGCACCTACACCGCCGCCCTCGACATCCCGCTGCACCAGGGCGGCTGGTTCTGCCCCAACCCGGCGTCAGTGACGGCGACGTTCGTCTTCCACTGATCCGGTTGGTCCGGCGGCCCTGACAGCAGGGTCCGTCTCGTCACCAGAGCGTGCGGGGCTCGGCTTGGGTACGGTCTCTCGTTTCCGTCTGCCGCTGGTACGGCAGGGCTGCGCCCGCCTGCCCGCCCCGTCCCCGCCTTGCGGCGGGGGCGGGTGGTGCGGGTCTTCTGGTCGGCTCCACGAGGCTTCGACACCGCCGGGGCGGTGTCCTGGCCTCCGGCCACTCCGGTACCAGTCGCTACGGCCGCCGCGAGGGCGACGAGGTTACGTGCGGCGTTGACGTCCCGGTCGGTGACCCACCACCCCAGCCCGCGAGGTCAGGGAGTCGCCGAGGCCAGGCCGGTCAGGATCAGCCGGGTGAAGTCGTGGGCCCAGGACTCGTCCACGGGTTCCGAGCTCACCAGGGCGCGGTGGACCACCGCGCCCGCGATCACGTCGAAGATCAGGTCCGAGGTGCGGGCGGCCGTGGCCGCGTCGGTCTCCCTGGGGAGTTCGCCGCGCGCCTGGGCGCGGGCGCGGCCCTCCAGGACCAGCCGCTTCTGGCGGTCGACGATGGAGGAGCGGATACGGGTGCGCAGGGCCTCGTCGTTCGTCGACTCGGCGACCACCGCCATCAGGGCCGTCTTCGTCTCCGGCCGGTCGAGGAGCGCGGCGAACTGGAGGACGACGCTCTCCACGTCAGCGGCGAGGCTGCCCCGGTCGGGCAGGGTCAGTTCGTCGAAGAGCAGCGCCACGGCGTCCACGACCAGTTCGCTCTTGCTCGCCCAGCGGCGGTACAGCGTGGTCTTGGCGACCTTGGCGCGGGTGGCCACGTCGCCCATCGTCAGCTTCGACCAGCCCAGTTCGACGAGCGCGTCCCGCGTCGCCGCCAGGATCGCGGCGTCCGCTTCGGCGCGGCGCGGGCGGCCGGTGCGGGGGCGCGGGCTGTAGGGCATGGGCCCGACTCTACCCACGGGTTACTCGTGTCCACGCGCGGGTTACCCATGGGTAGTGAGGGAGATCACGACCCTCGGCCCCCGACGAGCCGGGCGATGCAGTTACGCTACGACCCGTAGCGAAACCTCAGACGTGAGGCGAGCGACAACCACTGGCGCAGGGTGGGGACCCAGCGCCGCTCCGAGGTCCGCCTCGGGGAGGTCAGATCGTGGGCTGCCCGTACGCCCCGCACACCGGCGGGAGGCTGCGGGCAGCCACGGTTCAGCCCGGTTCGCAGGGGCTTTTCACTCCCGCGCGCGAAAGGGGGGAGGATGTACCCATGCAGCCACGGAACATGTCCATGAGCGGAGTCGTCGACCTCGGCGCGGTGAAGGCGGCCCAGGAGGCCAAGGCGAAGGCGGAGCAGACGCGCGCCGAACAGGCCAGGCAGGGCGGCGGCGGCGCGGTGTCGCCCGCCAGCCTGGTATTCGATGTCGACGAGGCCGGATTTGAGAACGACGTCCTGCAGCGTTCCGCCGAGGTGCCGGTCGTCATCGACTTCTGGGCCGAGTGGTGCGAGCCCTGCAAGCAGCTCGGGCCGCTACTTGAGCGCCTGACGGCCGAGTACAACGGCCGGTTCGTACTGGCGAAGGTCGACGTCGACGCCAACCAGATGCTGATGCAGCAGTTCGGGATCCAGGGGATCCCGGCGGTCTTCGCGGTGGTGGCCGGGCAGGCCCTGCCGCTCTTCCAGGGGGTGGCGCCCGAGCAGCAGATCCGGGCGACGCTGGACCAGCTGATCCAGGTCGGCGAGGAGCGCTTCGGGCTGACCGGGGTCGCCGTCGAGCCCGGCGCGGAGGGCGCCGAAGGCGCGGAGCCCGCCGCCCAGGCCGCGCCCGGCCCGTACGACGCCGCGCTGGAGGCCGCCGTACAGGCCCTGGACGCGGGCGACTTCGGCGGCGCGGTACAGGCGTACAAGAACGTGCTCAGCGACGATCCGGGCAACACCGAGGCCAAGCTCGGCCTCGCCCAGGCCGAGCTGCTGCGGCGCGTCGAGGGGGTGGACCCGCAGCGGGTCCGCAAGGACGCCGCCGACAAGCCGGGCGACGTGGCCGCGCAGATCGCCGCCGCGGACCTGGACCTGGTCGGCGGCCATGTGGAGGACGCCTTCGGGCGGCTCGTCGAGACGGTCAAGCGGACCGCGGGCGACGATCGGGACGCCGCGCGGGTGCGGCTCCTGGAGCTGTTCGAGGTGGTCGGGGCCGAGGACCCGCGGGTGACCGCGGCCCGGTCGGCGCTCGCCCGAGCGCTGTTCTGACAAGACGGTGAACGGCGCGGCCCCGACCTCCTCGGACCGCGCCGGAATTCCGGACAAGAGACGAGACGGCGACCGCGCTTTACCAAAACTTGGTAAGGCGCGGTCGCTGTTACTCGGAGTAAGTCACCCCGCTCGGACCGTGCGTTTCCACCCGCCATTTCCGGATGTATGACCCGCTTCCGCTCCACCCTGCGTACTGCCGGACACCCGCCGCCCAGGCCATGGTTATCGCTCCGTTACCAGCGAGTAACGAACCCCCTTGTGCGGCCGCCGCGAATGCACCACGATCAGCCACGCTCGGTCCATACCGGTAGCCCGACAGCCAGCTCGGGACACCGGGGTTCATGGGTCCCCACCGAGTGGCCTGAGGCGCCGCCGAAGGTCAACAGGGCAGGGGGGTACCGCCGTCGGCGGGTCCTGCCCGGTCGGTCGTGCGTCTGACGTGAGGCGCGGCCAGTGGTTGTCGCTCGGGAGTGATCGCCGGTGGTACGGGCGCGGTGCGCGCCTTGGCATACGGGCGCTCTCCTTCCCGAGGACGTAGCACTTCTCCCACCCCCGCCCGGCTGGGCCGCAGGCGGCTCAGCGAGGGCACGGGGTGTACGTCCGAGAAGGAGGTAAGTCATGGAATCCGTGGCTCGTGGCGGAACCAGGTGGAAGCGGTTCGCCGTGGTCATGGTGCCGAGCGTCGCGGCGACCGCCGCGATAGGCGTCGCCCTCTCGCAGGGCGCGCTCGCGGCATCGTTCAACGTCTCCGGTCAGCAGTTCAAGGTGACCGCGGACAAGCTCGAAGGCGACGGCTTCGTCCAGTACGGGGCGATGGACAACACCACGGACGGCAAGAAGCCGGTCGCCGTGGTCGGCCTCGAAACGGCGAAGATCACCAACCTGTGCCAGTCCGTGGTGGTTCCGGTCCCGGTCTTCGGCGACGTGTCGATGAACCTCACGGCCGGCGGCGAGGGCAGCGACCCGGTCGAGGCCAAGAAGCTCTACATCGACGCCGACGACCTCGCGGCCAACGCGACGTTCACGAACATCGACATCGGTGTCTCGATCGACTCCACCACCAAGGGTCCGGGCCCGTCGAAGCCGGGCAAGGAGGGCCAGGGCGCGTACGTCCCCGGCTCTTTCGCCCAGCAGGCGGAGAAGGTGACGTTCACCGACGTCAAGCAGCGCGCGTGGGCCACCACCGCGGGCACCTTCAAGCTCTCCGGCCTCAAGATGAAGGTCAAGAAGGGCAAGCACGAGTGCTACTGAGGCACTCGGCCACGCGGCACTCGCCGCGCTGACCGGCCGGGCGCGGGGACGTCTGTGGCCAGGCCACTGCCCACAGCCGCCCTCGCGCCCGGACCGGGTCACCACACAGAACCAACGCCTTTCCCGAGGAGCTGTACGACATGAGCGCCGACGTGCGAGAAGGGCTGGGCGGCAGAATCGCCCGGACGCGCCGATCGTTCCGAGGGTGGCGCGGTCGGCGCCCGTTCTGGGGCGGCCTGCTGACCCTGCTGGGCGGCATCCCGATCTTGTACTTCCCGTACTTCGACATCCCGCTGGGCGCGGTGACGGTCAGTCTGTCGACGACCGCCGGCGCCGGGTCCCTGATCATCGGGGTGCTGCTGGTCGTACTCGGCCTGACGCTCTGGTTCCAGCTGCAGTCCCGCGTCTTCGCGGGGGTCGCGGCGATTCTGCTCGCCCTGGTCTCGCTGGTCGTCTCCAACTTCGGCGGCTTCGTGGTCGGGTACCTGCTGGCGGTGATCGGCGGTGCGCTGGGCGTCGCCTGGGTGCCGGACAAGTCCGGGGGCGAGCGACGGGCCACGAGCGACGCGGCTGCCGCGAGCGACACACCTACCGCGAGCAACGCGCCTGCCACGGCCGCCGTACCCGGCGCGGCGGCGGACGACACGTCGGGGACGGGCCCTGACGACGACGGAACGAACGGGAGGCACAGTGCCGAGTGACGACGTGCGGGCTCCCGCGGACGGGGTCGCCGCGGCGGACGACCGGCCACGGGTCATATCCGGACCGCGGCACGCGGCCCCCAAGAAGCCCCTGCTGACGAGGTTGCAGATGCCCGCGGGCAAGGCGGTCGCCCTGGCCGCCATGCCCAGTGCCGTACTGATGGGCATGGGCCTCACGCCCACGCTCGCGCAGGCCAAGCCACAGCCGGACAACCCCTTCCGGGAAGGCCCGTGCGTCACCGCGCCGGACGCGGAAGCCGAGGACGGGAAGGACGCCGAGGACACCGCGGACGCCGAGGGCGCGGACGAGCGGGCCGACAAGGCGGACAAGGCGAACAAGGCGAACGGGAACACCGACGACGAGGGCGCCAAGGGTCCCGAGGGCTCCCCGGACAGCGCGTCGGACGCCAAGGAACCGACGCCCTCGCCTTCCGCGACGGCCTCCGGTGCCGAGTCCGGATCCGGGTCCGACGACAAGGCCGACGACAAGGCCGCGCCCACCCCCTCGCCCACCCCCTCCGCGTCGAGCGGCCAGAGCGCCGAACCGGAGCCGGACCGGGAGCCGGACCCCTCGCCGTCCAAGACAAAGAACCCGCTCGATCCGCTGGGCGTCGGGGACGCGCTGAAGGAGTTCGGCGAGGACGTGAAGGACTTCTTCACGCCGGGCGACGACAAGGAGACGGAGCAGGCGGAGGACGCGGCGTCCCCGACCCCGTCGCCATCGTCCAGCGCCCAGGACGCGGCCAAGGACGACGACGGCTCGGACGAGTCACCCGCCGACAAGGTCACCAAGCCGGTCAAGGACACGGTCGACGCCGTCCAGGACGGCCTCGACTCCGCCGCCGACAAGGCGAAGGAATCCGCCGACAAGGCCCTGAACGAGGCGGACAAGGCGGACAAGGCGAACGAGGCGGACGGGGCGAAACAGAAGGCCGAAGCCGACGCCGGGGCCGAGACCGGAGCCGAGGCCGAGCCCTCCCCCGACGCGACCGACCCCATGGCCCCGGACGAGGACGGCAAGGTGCCGTTCCCGTGCGTCGTGGAGCAGAAGGTCGCTGGCGAGTACGAGACCCCGCCCGCCCCGATTCCCAACGACCCGTGGGAGCTGGAGGCCTCGTCCCTCCTGCTCAAGGGCCTCGACTACAAGGGCGTCGTCAATCTGCGGACGCCGGACGGCCGGGTCAAGCAGGCGCTGAAGTTCACCGTCGACGACGGCACGGACATCGGCGACCTGCACCAGATCGTGGCCGGTCCCGCCGGGAAGCGGTACCACGTCGAGGCGGCCAGGGGCTCCACCTCCACGATCCGCGGCGGTCAGACGATCATGTACACGGAGCGGCTCCAGGGCAACCTGTTCGGGCTCATCCCGATCGTGTTCGACCCGGAGCACCCGCCGCCGCTGAACGTGCCGATCGCGTACTTCACCAAGGTGAGGGTGATCCAGGCGGGACAGTTCGGCGGCACCCTGCACGTGCCGGGGCTGCACCAGTCGATCAGCGGCTGACGACAGCACGACGGCGACGCGCCCTGCCGGGCATTGCCCGGCAG